>NZ_JAAVCB010000001.1:0-38524 GCF_014802555.1 Clavibacter sp.
CCCGCCGCCGCCCGCACCGGGGTCCGACCCGGGCGCGGGAGCCGCCTGCGTGCCCTGCGGCGAGCTGGTGGCCTCGGGCGTGGGGCTCGCGGGCGGCGTCGTCGCTCCCGGCGTGGGCGAGGCGGGGGCCTGGACGGTGACGCGCACCTCGGCCGCGAGCGTGCTGATGTTGCCGAGCGGATCCGTGACCGTCGCCGTGATCCCGAGCGGCCCGGGCGGCAGGGTCCCGGTCGCGCACGACCACCGGCCGCCGGCGACCTGCGCCTGGCACGCCGCGTCGCCGTACCCCGAGATGTAGGCGCGGACCGTGTCGCCGTCCTCGTCGGAGGTGCCGGAGATCGTGATCCCCGCCGCGTCGACCGTTGCGCGAGCCGCGGGGGCCGTGATGACCGCGGCGCCGGGCGCCGTCGTGTCGAAGCTGCCCGTGCCGCGTCCGACGGCGGGCGTGCCGGTGCTCCACGGCGTGGTCTGCGTCGCGGTGACGGGGACGCCGGTGCCAGAGGGCGGAGGAGGTGCGAGGAGGCACGCCCACGTGCTCGAGGAGCCGACGGTGGCGCGGCAGGCGGCGGATCCCGAGCGCGCGTCGACGGTCGCCCCCGGGTAGCCCGTGCCGCTGACGAGCCCGGTGGTCACGACGGAGAAGCTGTTCACGCCGGGAGCCCGCAGGACGGACGCCGTGGCGGTGGCCTCCTGCTGGCCAGCGGTGACGCGCACCGGGCTCTGGCCGTCCGGGACGCCGGTCGCGGTCGCGCGCCAGGTGGTGGACGAGGGGAGCGTGACCGCGGCGGGCACGCTCGCGATGGTGACCTGCACGTCGACGCCCGCGGGCCGCGTGCCGGTGACCGCGACGGAGCCGTCGGTCGAGAAGGGCGGCGTCACCACCGTCGGCGCGGGTTCCACGTCGCCCGAGGGCGCGGGGCTCGGCGTGGGGGTCGGGGTGTCGGTGGCGGCGGAGGCGGCGACCGCGCCGCCGGCGGTGAGCGCTGCGAGCAGCAGGAGCACCGAGGCCGCTCGCACGAGCCGCTGGCGGGATCGCCGGACGTCGCCCGCTCCACCCCCCGTGGACGGACGATCCTCGTTCCTCACCGACTGCTGCACCGTGCGTCCATTCAGGCGGGTGCATCCGGGCGTGTCAACCGCCCGCACCGACCGTGACGGAAGTGGTAGGAGAACCTGTGCGGCGCGTGCCCGGTGCCGGTGCGCGGGGTGTGCGTCGTCGGTGCCCGATACTGGCTCAGGTGACACCTCGCGACGCCGCCCCCGACCGCCCGACGCCGACCGAGCTGGCGGGTCTCCTCGCGGGCGGCCCGCGCGTCGGGGTGAGCACGAGCGCGACGAAGGTCGAGGGCCGTGCGCACGAGGGCGGCCGCACCGAGTCGGTGTGGGACGCGTTCGCCCGACGACCCGGCGCGGTGGCGGACGGCAGCGACCCCGAGCGCGGCGCGCGGCACATGGAGAGGTACCGCGAGGACGTCGCGCTCGCGGTCGAGCTCGGCGTCGACGTCCTCTCCTTCTCCCTCTCGTGGTCGAGGATCCAGCCGGAGGCGCGCGGGGGCCTCCGCCGCGAGGGCATCGCGTTCTACGACGAGCTGGTCGACGCGCTGCTGGCCGCGGGGATCCGCCCGCGCGTCGCCCTGCACGACCACGACCTGCCCGTCGAGCTGCAGGACCGCGGCGGCTGGCTGCACCGCGACACCGCGCTCCGGTTCGGCGACCTCGCCTACCTCGCGGCCGAGACGCTCGGCGACCGCGTGCCCGACTGGGTGACGCTCCGGACGCCCGCCCTCACCACGATGGCCGGCCACGTCACCGGCACGCATGCGCCCGGATCCCGCCTCGGGCTCGACGCGCTCCCCACCGTGCACCACCAGCTGCTGGCGCACGGCCGCGCCATCGAGGCGATCCGGGGCTCGAGCTCCTCGGCCCGGGTCGGCATCGTGAACGCGCACCGCGTGGTGGAGGCCGCCTCCGCGGACGACGACGACCGCGCCGCCGCCCTCGTGGCGCGTGCCCTGCACCAGGACCTCTTCGCCGACGCCGTCCTCCTCGGCCGGTACCCCGACCTCGCCGGCCCGCACGCCGAGGCCTTCGAGCGGCTCGGGCGGGTGGATCCGGCCGACCTCCGCTCCATCGGCCAGCCCGTCGACCACTACGGCGTCGCGCTCGCCGACCCGATCCGCGTCGCCGCCGTGCCGCGCCTGACGGCCGGATCCACCGCGATCCCCTTCGGCGAGCTGCCCTGGACCGACCACCCCGCCTCCCTCGACGGCCACCCCGTCGCGCCCGACCTCGTGCCGGTCGTGCTCTCGGGCCTCGACGCCGCCCACCCGGAGCAGGTCGACGACCGCGACGGCTCCCGCCGGGATCCGCGCCGCGCTCACGCGATCTCTGACCACCTGGTGCAGGCGCTCGCCGCCGTCGCGCCGGGCGGCGCGGCCGAGGGCGTCCGGCTCGAGGCCGTCGTCGCCGGCAGCCTCCTCGACGGGTTCGAGTGGGAGGCCGGCCACGAGGCGCCGCGCGGGCTCGTCCACGTGGATCCGCGCACCGGCGACCGCACGCCCCGCTCCTCGTACCGCTTCCTCCGCGACACCCTGCGCGAGCGCGGCTGAACCCAGAGCGCGGCCCGATCGCGGGCCGCCAGGGCGACGCCCCCAGAACGGGTGCGCGGGCCCGGATCCCCGGGGTCCTCCCCAGGCCCGCGCGTAGGATCCTGAGCATGGAATTGTGGATCGCGCTCGGAGTCGTCGTGCTCCTGGCCGTGCTCGTCGGCATCTACCTCTGGGCCACGTACAACGCCCTCGTCACCCTCAACGTCCGCGTGGACGAAGCGTGGAGCGACATCACCGTGCAGCTGAAGAGGCGCGCGGACCTGCTGCCGACCATCATCGAGTCGGTCAAGGGCTACGCCACCCACGAGCAGAAGGTGTTCGAGAAGGTCGCGTCCGCCCGCACCGAGACGATCAGCGCCTCGAGCCCGTCGGAGGCGAGCGCCGCCGAGGAGAACCTGCAGGGCGCGATGAAGTCGTTGTTCGCGGTCGCCGAGGCGTACCCGCAGCTCCAGACGAGCCAGACGTTCCTGCAGCTGCAGGGCGAGCTGGTGGACACCGAGGACCGGATCCAGGCGTCGCGCCGCTTCTACAACGGCGGCGTCCGCGAGCTGAACACCAAGATCACGCAGTTCCCGAACACGCTCTTCGTGCGCGGCCTCGGCTTCGGCGAGCGGGACTTCTACGAGGTCTCGAGCCTCGCGTCCATCGCCGAGCCGCCCCGCGTGCAGTTCTAGCGGACCGGCCTCACCCCGGACGCTGATCCGCCGAGCGGATCGGCACGAGGCAGTCGATCTCGCCCGCCCGGCGGTAGTGCTCGATGTGGGGGCGCCCGGGGTCGTGGTCCGCGAGGCCGAACAGCACCTCGAAGGCGGGCTCGATCTCCCCGTAGACGGCGGGGGCGCTCCCGCGGAGTCGCAGCCGGAGGTAGGCGCCGCCCGGGACGATCGTCTCGTCCATGTCCGCGGGAGCCGGGTCGTCGCGCTCGAGTCGGACCGACGCCATGCGGTACACGCGATCACCGCCGTACACGAGTCCCATCATCCGTCGGCCGCGCAGCGAGTCGAAGTCCGCCTCGAAGGCCGGCCAGGCCGCCTGCACCGCATCGAGGTCGAGCGGTGCGTCTCGGCTCAGGGCGGGAGCGTCCTCGAGGGTGACGACGTCGATGCGGCCGAGCTCGTGCGTCGTGGGGAAGGCGGTCATGGTCGCTCTCCCGCCCGATCCGCGACGGGGGCGGCCGCGACAGCCGGCAGGTGCGCCCGCAACGCCTCGGCGAGCGTGCCGCGGTCGACGACCCCGACGCCCTCGAGCCCCTGCCACGCGGCGGCCCGCTCGAGCAGCGGCGCGATCCGCTCGGCGACGGCCCCGGGGTCGTGCCGTCCCTCGATCCATGACGCCTGCACGCGCAGCACGCCCGCCTGCCGGTCGCTCTTGAGGTCGACCCGGGCGACGATCTCGTCGTCCACCAGCACCGGCAGCACGTAGTAGCCGTGCACGCGCTGCGCCGCCGGCGTGTAGATCTCGATCCGGTAGTGCAGGTCGAACAGGCGCAGCGCCCGCTCGCGGAACCACACGACGGGATCGAAGGGCGAGAGCAGGGCCTCGCCGCGGATCCGCCGGGGCAGTCGCGCGTCGCGGTGCAGCCACACGGGCAGCGGCTTCCCGCGTCCTTCCCACCCGGGCACGGTGACGGGCAGCACCTCGCCCGCATCGGCGAGGTCGCGCAGCGCCCGGTCGGTCGCGGCGCGGGACAGGCGGTGGTAGTCGCCGAGGTCGGCGGCGGTGCCGATGCCGTGCGCGACGGCGGCGCGGCGCACGAGCTCCCGCACGGCGTCCTCCTCGGGCACGTCGCGTCCGAGGACGGCGGCGGGCAGCACGTCCTCCGCGAGCCCGTAGACCCGCTCGAACCCGCGGCGTCCGGCGCTCGCGATCTCGCCCCACGCGAACATGGCCTCGAGCGCGCGCTTCACGTCCGACCAGCCCCACCACGGACCCGTGCGGACGTTGGACTCGTGCTCGATCGCGCTCGCGGGCACCGGCCCCGTGCGGGCGAGCTCGGCCCGCACCTCGGCCAGGAGCGGGGCGTGGTCGTGCGCCCAGGAGCCGGGTGCCGCGCGACGGGCGCGCTCCGCCTCCATCCGCCAGCCGAACAGCGGCAGGTCGTCGACGGGCAGCACGGCGGCCTGATGCGCCCAGTACTCCGTGTACGCGCCGCCGCCGCCGAACAGCATCCGGTCGAGCGCGGCGCGGTCGTAGGGCCCGACGCGGGCGAGCACCGGCAGGTGGTGGCTGCGCTCGAAGACGTTGACGGAGTCGATCTGCAGCAGGCCGAGGCGCCGGATCTCCGCGGCCAGGCGACGCGTCCCCGCGGCTCCCGGCTGCGGCCGGCCGAGCCCCTGCGCCGCCAGGGCCACGCGTCGGGCGAGGGCGGGGGAGACGGTGTCGGCCATGGTGCGACGCTAGCGGCGACCCCCGACCGGGCGGCACCGGCCCCGCGGGGCGCTGCCGCACGGGAGGCCCGTCCTAGACTCCCAGCATGATCTTCGGCCTGCGATCCCGAGCCCGCGCCGCGGCGGACGCCCGTGCGGGGGAGCGCCGCGCCGATCCCGACATCGACGCCCCGCAGCCCATCTCGCGCACCGTCGCCGAGTCCGTCCCGCCCGGCATGGTCATCGCGGGCGCGTGGGCGTGGCGCCTGCTCCTCATCCTCGGCGTGCTCGGCGTCGTGGCGTGGCTCGTGATCCAGCTGGAGTACGTCGTCATCCCGCTGTTCCTCGCCGTCGTGCTCGCGGCCCTCCTGGTGCCCATCTCGAACTGGATGCAGCGCCACCACGTGCCCAAGTGGCTGGCCGTCGCGATCTCCGAGATCGGCGTCATCGTCGCCGTCGCCGCGCTCGTGTACCTCGTGACGACGCAGATCATCGGCCAGTACGACTCCATCCGCGCGCAGACGCTCACCCGCTACGCCGACCTCCGCGGCTTCCTCACCGACGGGCCGCTCCAGCTGTCCGAGCAGCAGCTCAACGACGCGTACGCGCAGGCGGTCGACGCCGTCCAGCGGGACGCGGGCGCCCTCCTCAGCGGCGCGCTCTCCGTGACTTCGTCGCTCGGCCACGTGCTCACGGGCGTGCTGCTGGTGCTCTTCTCGACCCTCTTCATCCTCATCGACGGCGCGGGCATGTGGCGCTGGGTCGTGCGGCTGTTCCCGCGGCTCGCGCGCCCGGCCGTCGACGGCGCGGGCAAGGCCGGCTGGACCACGCTGCAGAACTTCGTGAAGGTGCAGGTGCTCGTCGCGCTCATCGACGCGGTCGGCATCGCCGGGGGCGCCGCGATCATCGGGGTGCCGCTCGCGATCCCCATCGGCGTGCTGGTGTTCCTCGGCTCGTTCATCCCGATCGTCGGCGCGGTCGTCACCGGCACGCTCGCCGTGTTCGTCGCGCTCGTCTACAACGGGCTGACGCAGGCGCTCATCATGGTGGGCATCGTGCTCCTCGTGCAGCAGATCGAGGGCCACGTCCTGCAGCCGCTCATCATGGGCTCGGTCGTCAAGGTGCACCCGCTCGCGGTCGTGCTCTCCGTGGCCGCGGGCGGCATGGTCGCCGGCATCGCGGGCACCTTCTTCGCCGTGCCGCTCGTCGCGACGCTCAACTCCATGGTCAAGCACGTCGCCAGCGGGGCGTGGCGCGGGCAACCCGAGCCGCCGCCTCCCGCCGTCCCCGCCGACGCATCGCACGCCACCCGCCGTCCCCGCCCCAGGAAGCGCACCTCATGACCGACGCCGCCCCCGCCCGGACCCCCGCCGAGGAGGCCGCCGCCGCCCCGCACGCCGACCTCCCGCACCTGCGCGCCGTCGGCGACGAGCTCGACCCGTCGCAGCTGGGGGAGGAGGCCGCCGCGCTCGCGCAGGAGCTGCCCCGCGGATCCGCGCCCACGCTCGCGCGCATCGAGGCCGCCCGCGAGGTCGTCAGCCGTGTCGCCGAGGTGACGCCGATGGAGTCCTCGCGCTTCCTCGCGGAGATCCTCGGCAGCCCCGTGCACCTCAAGTGCGAAAACCTGCAGCGCACCGGGTCGTACAAGATCCGCGGCGCCTACAACCGGATCTCGCGCCTCACCGACGAGGAGAAGGCCCGCGGCGTCGTGGCCGCGTCCGCCGGCAACCACGCGCAGGGCGTCGCGTTCGCGGCCCGCGAGCTCGGGATCCGCGCCACGATCTTCATGCCCGTCGGCGTCGCGCTGCCGAAGCTCCAGGCCACGCGCCAGTACGGCGCCGAGGTCATCCTCCGCGGGCACACGGTCGCCGAGCCGCTGCTGGCCGCGGCCGAGTTCGCGGCGCAGACGGGCGCGGTGCTCATCCCGCCCTTCGACCACGTGGACGTCATCACCGGCCAGGCCACGCTCGGCCTCGAGATCCTCGACCAGACGCCGGCCGTCGAGACGGTCGTCGTGCCGATCGGCGGCGGCGGCCTCATCTCCGGCGTCGCGACCGCGCTCAAGCTGCGCGCCGCCGAGGAGGGCCGCACCATCCGCGTCGTCGGCGTCCAGGCGCGGAACGCGGCCGCCTACCCGCCGTCCCTCGCCGCGGGCCGCGCGACCGAGATCGAGATCACGCCGACGATCGCCGACGGCATCGCGGTCGCGAAGCCGGGCCTGCTGAACTTCGACATCATCCGCGACAGCGTCGACGAGGTCGTCACGGTCGAGGACGACGACACCGCGCGCGCCCTGCTGCTGCTGCTCGAGCGCGCGAAGCTCGTGGTCGAGCCCGCGGGCGCCGTGGGCGTCGCGGCGATCCTCGCCGGGCTCGTGGAGGACGCCGGCCGCACCGTCGTGATCCTCTCGGGCGGCAACATCGACCCGCTCATGATGGAGCGCGTCATCAGCCGGGGCCTCGCCGCGAGCGACCGCTACGTGAAGCTGCGGATCATGCTGCCCGACCGCCCGGGACAGCTCGCGCGCACCTCGCAGATCATCTCCGAGGCGAACGCGAACGTCGTCGAGGTGCTGCACACGCGCCACGGCCGCGGCCTGCAGATCAGCGAGGTCGAGCTCGAGGTGAGCGTGGAGACGCGCGGACCCGAGCACACGGGCGAGGTCGTCCAGCGCCTCCGCGACGCGGGGTACGACCCGCGCCTCCAGCGCGACTGACGCACCCGGCACGCCGCAGGAGAACGAGAGAGGGGACGCGGACCATGCGGTCCGCGTCCCCTCTCGTCGTGATGACGTCGTGCCCTACGGCGTGTAGTTCTCCACGGCCTGGATCTCGACGGGGATCTCGCGGCCGTTCGGCGCGGTGTACGCGCCCTTCTGCCCGACCTCCCAGCCGATGATGGCGGCGCCGAGCGGCGACTGCTCGCTGTAGACGTCGAGGTCGCTGTCGCCCGCGATCTCGCGGTTCCCGAGCAGGAACTTCGTCTCGTCGCCGGCGATGAGCGCGGTGACGACGGTGCCGGGCTCCACGACGCCGTGGCTCTCGGGGGCGTCGCCGACCTCGGCCGTCCGCAGCAGCTGCGTGAGCTGGCGGATGCGCGCCTCGATCTTGCCCTGCTCCTCCTTGGCGGCGTGGTAGCCGCCGTTCTCCTTGAGGTCGCCCTCCTCGCGGGCGATCTCGATCTTCTTCGCGATCTCCTCGCGGCCCTGCACGCTGAGGGTGTCGAGCTCCCTGCTGAGGCGGTCGAACGCCTCCTGGGTCAGCCAGGTGACTGCCTGCTCCTGCGCCACGATGGACTCCTTGCACTCGCACGGACGCCCCGACGGAACCGTCGAGGCGAATCCCCCACTCTAGGCGGGCCAGCAGCTGTGGATCAACCCGGTCACCGCGGGACCGGTGGTGCGGAGCCGCACCGTCTCCATGCGCTCGAAGCCGTCCTGGGCCGGCAGCTCGACGACCTTCCAGCCGACGATGGACCGCTGCTCGTCCTGCGCCTGCACCGCGCAGAAGGCCTGCGTGCCGGCGGGCATCACGACGGAGAAGGTCACGTCGATGGTGCGGGCGTCGACGATGTCGAAGGCGCGATCGGTGGCGTCGATGGATCCTGACGCCTGGTCGAGACCCGCCCACAGCACCCACGCGCCGAACACCACGGCGACCAGGCCGCCGACGATCCCGTAGAGCCAGCGCTGGCGGATCCGCGCGGGGCGCGTGCGTCCGTACCGCTCGTCGAGCGCGGGCGACGACCGGTGGGCGGGGACGCGGTGCTCGACGGTCTCGTCGTCGTCCGCGTGCGGCGCCGCGGGGGCGGGGGAGCGGGACTCGGTCGTCACGGCTGCTCCTCCACACGCACCTTGTACTCTGGGTGTCCAGACTACATTCCCCACCCTTGGAGCCCCGTGACCCTGCGCCTCATGGCCGTGCACGCCCACCCCGACGACGAGTCCAGCAAGGGCGCGGCGACGTACACCCACTACACGAAGCAGGGCGCCGAGATCATGGTCGTCAGCTGCACGGGCGGCGAGGCCGGCGACATCCTCAACGAGGGGCTCGCCGAGCGCGCGATGGCCGAGCGTGACCTGCCGGGGCTCCGCCGCATCGAGATGGCGCGCGCGCAGGCCGTCATGGGCGTCCAGCACCGCTGGCTCGGCTACGTCGACTCGGGCATGGCGCGCGAGGACGGCTCGCTGCCGCCCGCGGCTTTCGCGAGCATCCCGGTGGAGGTGTCGGCCGAGCCGCTCGTCCGCCTGGTGCGCGAGTTCCGCCCGCACGTCCTCGTGGCGTACGACGAGAACGGCGGCTACCCGCACCCCGACCACATCCAGGCGCACGTCATCGCGATGGAGGCGTGGCGCGAGTCCGGAGTCGCGGGCTCCTACCCCGACGCGGGCGAGCCGTGGGAGATCTCGAAGCTCTACTTCGACCGGATCTTCAACGGCGCCAAGATCCGCGCCGTGCGCGAGCACCTGGTCGCCGCCGACGCGGCCCCCGAGATGCTCGAGGCCGTCGACGAGATGCTCGACTGGATGGGGGACCGTCCCGACCTCGCGACCACGCACGTCCACGTCGCCGACCACTTCGAGGCGCGCGACCGCGCGCTGCTCTCGCACGCGAGCCAGGTGGCGCCCGACAGCTCGTTCTTCCGCTGGCCGCGCGACCTGCAGCAGCGGGCGTGGCCGTTCGAGGACTTCCAGCTCGTGGAGTCGCGCGTCGACGCGCCCGACGAGGAGCACGACCTCTTCGCCGGGATCGTCGACGAGGACCAGGCGGCCGTCGCGTGATGGGCGCCGACCTCGTCCTGCGTCTGGCCACGGCCGTGACGACCACGCCGAGCCCCACGCCCACCGCGGAGTTCGACCCGGACACCGTCTCGCCCGGCCCGATCGGCTTCATCGCGATCTTCTTCGTGGCCGTCGTGGTGCTGCTGCTCATGGTGGACATGACGCGCAGGATCCGCCGCACCCGCTACCGCGAGGAGATCCGCGGGCGCCTGGAGGCGGAGAAGCTCGAGGCCGACCTCGCCCGCGACTCCGCGCCCGAGCGCGACCCCCGGACGACGGGCACCGCGGCCGGTGACGCCGAGGGCGCCGCGGATCCGGACGACCCGGCGGTCCCGCCCCGCGCCTGAGCTGCGCCCCCGTCCGACCGGGCGGTCCCGCTCCGCGGCTGAGCTGAGCCCCCGTCCGGGGGCGCCGTCGTTCGCTCGCTGTGGACGTGCGCGTCCGTCGGCTCCACCCGCTCCCTAGCCTCGGGCTGCACCCGAGGACGGAGCTCCACCGCCATGCCATCCTCCATGCCCTCCACCGGCACGCCGCGGTGTCGCCGCCGGGCGGGATCCCACGCCCGGACCGCCCGCGGCCACCCGTCGCAGCGGGCGACGAACCCGATCGCCCGCCGTCGTCCCCCGTCGGGGGGGGGGGGGATGCCGGCCGTCGCTCGTCTGCCCGCCCGCAATGCGCTGGTCGTCCGCGATTAACCATCCGTGCCTACGTTTGCGAGGCGCGGAGGGAACGTTCCCTCTCGTGAGCCGCATGAGGAGCCCGACATGACGCATGCCCCCGCGCCCACCCGGGTCGAACCGCCGCCCGGAGCGGCGTCGACGCCGGCCCTCCCGGCCTCCACGCGTGCGGACGCCGCTGCGCGTCCGCGCCGTCGCCGCCCGGGCCGACTGCGCGATGGCCTGCTGTTCCTCGCCTTCGTCGGCCCCAACGTGCTGCTGCTCGCGGTGTTCACGTACAAGCCGCTCCTCGAGTCCTTCTACTACTCGACGCTGCAGTGGAACATCGGCTCGTCGATCGCGCGCGAGGTCGGCCTCGCCAACTACGTCGCGTGGTTCCAGGACCCGCAGACGCCCACCGTCATCCGGGTCACGCTCATCTTCACCGGCGTCACGGTGGTCGGCTCGATGGCGCTGGGCCTCGGCGTCGCCGTGCTGCTGAACCGGCGGATCCGGCTGCGCGGCCCCGTGCGCACCATCATCGTCGCGCCGTACGTGCTCTCCGGCGTCGCGGTCGGCTTCCTCTGGCTCTACGTGTTCGACCCGAACTTCGGCCTGGTCTCCGCGGGGCTGCAGCTCATCGGGCTGCCGTCGCCGGACTGGTACAGCGACCCGGCCGCCGCCCTCGCGATGGTCACGACCGTGCAGGTGTGGCGCGACCTCGGCTACTGCGCGCTCATCTACCTCGCGGGCCTCCAGGCGGTGCCGAAGGACCTGCTCGACGCGGCGGCGCTCGACGGCGCCGGCCGCATCCGCACCTTCCTCCGCGTGGTGCTGCCGCTGCTCAGCCCGACCACGTTCTTCCTCAGCGTGACGACGCTGCTCAGCTCGCTGCAGACCTTCGACCTCATCAGCGCCATGACCAAGGGCGGCCCGCTGCAGGGCACGACCACGATGATGTACCAGATCTTCCACGAGGGCTTCGTGGCCGGACGGGCCGGCTACTCCTCGGCCGTCGCCACGATCCTCTTCCTCGTCCTGCTCGTCGTCACGCTCGTCCAGCTCGTCGTCGTCCAGCGGAAGGTGCACTACTCGTGACCACGACCATCGCCCGCCCCGAGCCCGCGGGGGTCCCCGCGGGGATCCGCCGTCCGCGCGGCAGCCGCCGTCGTCCGGACGTGTCCGGATCCACGCGCCCGCCCCTCGCCGGCACGTACCTCGCCCTCGCTCTCGCGGTCGTCGTCATGCTCCTGCCGCTCGTGTGGATGGTGCTCACGAGCTTCAAGGACTTCGGCGAGATCTACTCGCTGCCGCTGAAGATCCTGCCGTCGTCGTTCGCCCCGACGAACTACGCGACCGCGTCCGACACGGTCTCCTTCTCCACGCTCGCGACCAACAGCCTCGTGAAGACGATCGTCGGCTCGGGCCTCAAGGTGCTGCTCGGCCTCATGACCGCGTACGCGCTCGTCTTCATCCGCGTGCCGTTCACGAAGGTGTGGTTCGGCGTCGTGATCCTCGCGCTCCTCGTGCCGCAGCAGATCGTGATGATCCCGAACTACCAGGTCATCGCGGGCCTCGGCTGGATCAACACCTACCCCGGCCTCATCCTCCCCGGCGTCGCGAGCGCGTACGGCACGTTCCTCTTCCGCCAGCACTTCCTCACGCTGCCGGGCTCCGTGCTGGAGGCCGCCGCGATGGACGGCGTCGGGCACCTCCGCCGCCTGTGGTCGTTCGTGATCCCCATGTCGGGCCCCACGATCGCCGCCGTCGCGCTGGTCTCCATCGTCGGCGAGTGGAACGACTACCTCTGGCCGCTCCTCGTCACGACCGACCCGCGCATGATGACGCTGCCCGTCGGCCTCACCCTGCTCCAGGACACCACGGGCATCACCAACTGGGGCGTGCTCATGGCGGGCACCGTCATCGTCACGATCCCCGTGCTCGCGGTCTTCCTCGTCTTCCAGCGGCGCATCGTCGGCGGCCTCACCGCCGGCGCCGTGACCGGCTGACGCGCCTCCCCCTCTCGACACCCGTCCCTCCCTCCCGCTCGACCCGCATCCCCGAACCCCAGGAGAACCATGCCCATCGACCCCCGCTCGGCGTTCGGCGCCGCGGCCGACAGCTCCCTCCGCCGCCGCGACATGCTGAAGCTCGGCGCCGTCCTCGGCGGCACCGCGCTCCTCGCGGCCTGCTCCGGCCCGTCGGTCGGCGGCGACACGGCGGCCACCGCGGCCCCCGACACCGACTGGGACGGGATCCAGCCCGCCACCGACATCACCTGGTGGACCACGCACCCCGGCCAGACGTCCGACCTCGAGGCGCAGTTCGCGGCGGACTTCCTCGCGAAGACCGGCATCACCGTGAACGTGGTGACGGGCGGCGCGAGCTACGACGAGATCGCGCAGAAGCTGCAGGCCGCCGCGGGCACCGACAGCATGCCCGACATGGTGAACGCGAGCGACACGTGGTGGTTCCGCTACATGGTCAACAAGCAGTCGATCGCGATGGACGGCCTCATGTCGCACCTCGGCTTCGAGCTCGACGACTTCAACAAGGTGTTCCTCGACGACTACCTCTACAACGGTGCGCGGTACGCGGTGCCGTACGCCCGCTCGACGCCGATCTTCTACTACGACAAGTCGATCTGGCAGAAGGCCGGCCTCCCCGACCGCGCGCCCGACACCTGGGCCGAGCTCGAGGAGTGGGCGCCCACCATCATGAAGGCGACCGGCGGCACGCCCGCCGTCCGCCTGCCGCAGGGATCCATCGGCACCTGGGCGATGAGCAACGTCCTGTGGGGCCGCGGCGGCCAGTACTCCGACGGCTGGGACCTGAAGCTCGACCAGCCGGAGACGCTCGAGGCGGCCCGCTACGCGCGCGGCCTCGTCTTCGACTCGAAGATCGCGAACGTGGCGGCGGCCAGCGGCGACACCGCGGTCGACTTCGCGGGCGGCCTCGCACCCTGCACCATCGCCTCGGCGGGCGCGGTCGGCATCGTCACCGCGAGCGCCAAGTTCCCCATCGGCACGGGCGTCCTGCCGGGCGGACCGCAGGGCCGGTTCGTGCCCACGGGCGGCACGGGCCTCGCGGTGATCGGCAGCAAGACCAAGGAGCAGCAGCTCGCGGCGGCCATGTTCATCAAGCACGTCACGGAGGTCGACCAGCAGGTCGCCTTCGCCAAGAAGACGGGCTACGCTCCCGTGCGCACCTCGGCCGGCCAGTCGTCCGACCTCACGGGCTTCTGGGCCTCGAACCCGGCGTTCCGCACCGTGTACGACAGCCTCGAGCACGTGCGCTCGCAGGACTGGGCGCGCACGCTGATCCCCAACGGCGACACGTACCTGCAGCAGCCGTGGTCGCAGATCCTCACGCAGGATGCGGACCCAGCGGCAGTTTTCCCCGCCGCCGCGACGCAGCTCACGAGCGCCTACACGGAGAACGTGCAGCCCTACCTGTAGCGGGCGCCGACGCACCCGCCCGGTCAGACGACGGGCGGGTGCGTCGCCACCAGGAAGATGCCCGTCCAGTGGCAGAGGAACGCCACCAGGGTGAACGCGTGGAAGATCTCGTGGAAGCCGAAGCGGCCGGGCCAGGGGTTCGGCCGCTTCAGCGCGTACGCCACCGCGCCCACCGTGTAGGCGAGGCCGCCCGCGAGGATGAGCGTCATCATCGCCGCGTCGGCCCGGAAGAAGTCGACGATGAACACGAGCGACGCGTAGCCGAGCACGAGGTAGAGCAGCACGTAGAGCCAGCGCGGGGCGTGGATCCAGAGCACGCGGAAGAGCACGCCGAGCGCGGCGCCCGACCACACCAGCCAGAGCAGCAGCACCGACTTCCCGTGCGGCAGCGCGAGCACGGTGATGGGCGTGTACGAGCCCGCGATGAGCAGGAAGATGTTGGCGTGGTCCATCCGCTTGAGGAGGATCCTCGCCCGCGGCGACCAGTCGAAACGGTGGTAGACGGCCGAGACGCCGAACAGCAGCAGCGACGACGCCACGAACACGGCGCACGCGATCTTCGCCGCGGCCCCCTCTGCGGCCGCGATGAGCACGATCCCGAGCACGAGCGCCACCGGGGTCATGCCCGCGTGCAGCCAGCCGCGCCAGGTGGGCTTGGGCTCCGGGCCGACGTCCTGCGCGTCCTCGACGAGCGGGAGGTGCGGGACGTGCGCCTCGTCCTCGGGCGTCTCGCCCTCCGGCCTGCCGAGCGGTCCGGGGGAGGAGGCGTCGCGCGTCATCCTGCGAGTGTAGGACAGCTCGGGGGACGTCAGCCGGGCGGGCGATCCGGGCTCACGGGCGCGTGGGATAGCGTTGCCTGCGTGCGAGAGAAGCCGATCCGACCGTGGCGCGGTCTGCTTTACCGGGCGTACCAGAAGCGCATCCGCCGCGGCCTCGACCGGAACGCGCTGCCGCACCACATCGCGATGATCCTCGACGGCAACCGCCGCTGGGCCCGCCAGCTCGGGCTCGAGTCCGCGGCCCACGGGCACCGCGCGGGAGCGGCCAAGTTCCTCGAGTTCCTCGAGTGGTGCGACGACCTCGACATCAAGGTCACCACCCTCTACCTGCTCTCCACCGACAACCTGACGGGCCGTGGCAGCGCCGAGCTCACCGCGCTCATCGACATCATCGGGGAGCTCGCGGAGGACCTTTCCAAGCACCGCGACTGGCGCGTCAAGCACGTCGGATCCGACGAGGGCCTGCCGCCGGAGCTCATCGCCCGGCTCGACGCCTCCGAGGAGCGCTCCCAGGGCAACGGGGGCCTCCACATCAACCTGGCCGTGGGCTACGGCGGGCGCACCGAGATCGCCGACGCCATGCGCAGCATCGTGCAGCAGCACCACCTGGCCGGCGGCACGCTGGAGGATCTCGCGGCGCTCCTCACGCCCGACCTCATCGGCGAGCACCTGTACACGAGCGGGCAGCCGGATCCCGACCTCGTGATCCGCACCTCGGGCGAGCAGCGCATCAGCGACTTCATGCTGTGGCAGTCGGCGCACAGCGAGCTCTACTTCATGGAGGCGCTGGGCCCGGACCTCCGCGAGGTCGACTTCCTCCGCGCCCTCCGCGACTACTCCTCGCGCCAGCGCCGCTTCGGCTCCTGACGGCTCCTCCGACGCCGCCCGGCGCGCGCGGAGGAAGAGTTAATGTCCGCGACACATCCGGACCCGCGTCGCTCTGGTCACGGCGACGGTGGGCGACGTAGGTTCGCACTCATCGGGCATGGCGCCCGATCGAGAGGGCCGCAGGATCTCTTCTCGCCACCGTGGCCCGATCGCCGTCAGGATCCGAGCGCGACCGCTCGGGGATGGAGTGGCCCGTGGCCCCGATGGACAGCCAGAGCAGCACCGCACGACGCGCGAGCCGGGGGGAGGAGACGCCGCAGGCCGAGCGCACGTACGTGCTCGACACCTCCGTCCTCCTGTCCGACCCGCGTGCGCTCTTCCGCTTCGCCGAGCACGCGGTGGTGATCCCGGTCATCGTCATCACGGAGCTCGAGTCGAAGCGGAACGACCCGGAGATCGGCTACTTCGCGCGCCAGGCCCTCCGCCTCCTCGACCAGCTCCGCGAGGAGCACGAGCGGCTCGACTTCCCCATCGAGGTGGGCGAGGCCGGCGGCACGCTGCGCGTGGAGCTCAACCACTCCAGCATGGCCGCGCTCCCGAACGGCCTGCAGCTCGGCGACAACGACTCGCGGATCCTCGCGGTCGCGCTCAACCTGTCGACCGAGGGCCTCGCGGTCACGGTCGTCTCGAAGGACATGCCGCTGCGCGTGAAGGCCGCCTCCATCGGGCTCATGGCCGAGGAGTACCGCGCCGAGCTCGCCGTGGACAGCGGCTGGACCGGCATGGCCGACGTCACGCTCTCCAGCGAGCAGATGGCCGACCTCTACGACGGCGAGACGCTGCAGACGCGCGTCGTGCAGGACCTGCCCGTGAACACCGGCGTCGTGCTGCACTCCGACCGCGGATCCGCCCTCGGCCGCGTCGTCCGCCGCGGCACGGTCAACCTGGTCCGCGGCGACCGCGAGGTGTTCGGCCTCAAGGGCCGCTCGGCCGAGCAGCGGCTCGCGATCGACCTCCTGCTCGACCGCGAGGTGGGAATCGTGTCCCTCGGCGGCAGCGCCGGCACCGGCAAGTCGGCGCTCGCCCTGTGCGCCGCGCTCGAGGCGGTGCTGGAGAAGCAGCAGCACCGCAAGATCATGGTGTTCCGGCCGCTGTACGCGGTCGGCGGACAGGAGCTCGGCTACCTGCCGGGCGACGCCGCCGAGAAGATGAACCCGTGGGCGCAGGCCGTGTTCGACACCCTCGGGTCGGTCGTCTCGCAGAACGTCATGGACGAGGTGGTGGAGCGCGGGATCCTCGAGGTGCTGCCGCTCACCCACATCCGCGGGCGCTCGCTGCACGACGCGTTCGTGATCGTCGACGAGGCGCAGTCGCTCGAGCGCAACGTGCTGCTCACGGTGCTCAGCCGCATCGGCCAGAACTCGCGCGTGGTGCTCACGCACGACGTCGCGCAGCGCGACAACCTCCGCGTCGGGCGGCACGACGGCGTCGCGAGCGTCATCGAGACGCTCAAGGGCCACGAGCTGTTCGGGCACATCACGCTCACCCGCTCGGAGCGGAGCGCCATCGCGGCGCTCGTCACGGGGCTGCTCGACGGCGACCCCGTGTGATCCACCCGCTCCGCGCATGACGACGGGCGCCGGTCCCCGAGGGGAGCGGCGCCCGTCGGCGTCGGTGCGGCTAGCGGTCGAGTCGGGCGAGGATCCGCCGACGTCGGCGGTGCAGCCGCCACCAGCTGAGCGAGTGGCGCACCTGGATCCTCCCGAGCTCCGCGAGACCGGGGAGGTCCGCGTCGGCCAGCCGTGCTTCGACGGATGCCCTGTCGTCGCGGTCGGACGTCTCGATGATCGCGTGGGCACGCGTCACCCGATCTGATGACAGCGGGTGGGCGGCTATGGCGGCATCGACAGCGACGAGGCCGGCGTGCGGGGTGCGGGAGGATCCGGGCTCGGCGGTCATGCGCTGCCCCTAGAGGCCGGGCGCCGTCATCCGCAGCACGTCGAGGCCCGCATCGAGCTGGTCCTCGGTGATCTCGCCGCGCTCGACGTAGCCGAGGTCGACGACGGCCTCGCGCACCGTCATCTTCTGGGCGACCGAGTGCTTCGCGATCTTCGCCGCGGCCTCGTAGCCGATGATGCGGTTGAGCGGCGTGACGATCGACGGCGACGACTCCGCGAGCGCCCGCGCGTGCTCCTCGTTGACGCGCAGGCCGTCGACGGTCCTGTTGGCGAGCAGGCGCGTGGAGGAGGCGAGGATGCGGATCGACTCGAGCATCGACGAGCCCATGACGGGGATCGCGACGTTGAGCTCGAAGAGGCCGGAGGCGCCCGCCCACGCGACGGTGGCGTCGTTGCCGATGACGCGCGCGCAGACCATGAGCACGGCCTCGGGGATCACCGGGTTGACCTTGCCGGGCATGATCGAGGACCCGGGCTGGAGGTCGGGGATGTGCAGCTCGCCGAGGCCCGTGTTCGGGCCCGACCCCATCCAGCGGATGTCGTTGCAGATCTTGGTGAGGCTCACCGCGAGCGTGCGTAGGGCGCCGGACGCGTCGACGAGGCCGTCGCGCGCACCCTGCGCCTCGAAGTGGTCGAGCGCCTCGGTGATGGGCAGGCCGGTGTCGTCCGCGAGCACGCGGATCACCTTCTGCGGGAAGCCGAGCGGCGTGTTGATGCCGGTGCCCGTGGCGGTGCCGCCGAGCGGGACCTCCGCGACGCGGGGGAGCGCGGTGCGCACGCGCTCGATGCCGAGGCGGATCTGGCGCGCGTAGCCCGCGAACTCCTGGCCGAACGTGACGGGCGTCGCGTCCATGAGGTGCGTGCGGCCCGCCTTGACGAGCCCCTTCCACGCGCCGGCCTTGGCCTCGAGTACCTCCGCGAGGTGCTCGAGCGCGGGGATCAGCTCGGCGAGGAGCGCGCCCGTGACGGCCACGTGCACCGAGGTCGGAAAGACGTCGTTCGACGACTGCGACGCGTTGACGTGGTCGTTCGGGTGCACGGGCTTCCCGAGCGACGCGGTCGCGAGGGCCGCGAGGACCTCGTTCATGTTCATGTTCGAGCTCGTGCCGGAGCCCGTCTGGTACACGTCGATCGGGAAGTGCTCGTGGTGGGATCCGCCGGCCACCTCGTCGGCGGCCGACACGATGGCGGCCGACACGTCGGCGTCGATGATGCCCATCTCGCCGTTCACGATCGCCGCGGCGCGCTTGATGCGGGCGAGCGCCTGGATCTGCGCGGGCTCGAGGCCGCGGCCGGAGATGGGGAAGTTCTCGACGGCGCGCTGCGTCTGGGCCGCGTACAGCGCATCCCGGGGGACCCGCACCTCGCCCATCGTGTCGTGCTCGATGCGGAACTCGTCCGCTGAGCTGCTGTCTGATCCGGGGGAAGTGTCGACCACGCTGTTTCTCTCTCCTTCGGGACGGGTGATGCGCCCACGGCCTCGTGGGCCCTGGGAGTGTGCGGGTCAGCGCGGACGGCCCCTCTAGCGAGGGATGTCGCCCACGATGACGTCGGGCACCGCGGTGCCCTCGAGGAGCTTGTAGTTGGCGCCGACGATGGCCAGGCTACCGGCCGCCACCCGGTCGGAGATCATCTCGGACGCCTCCAGCATGCGGGTCACGGTGCCGCGCAGGTGCTGGCGTCCGACCTCGCCCGCGTCGACCTCGCTGGGCACGACATGGTCGCCCGCGACGCGGTGCACGGCGGGCGCGATGGGTGCGATGAGCTTCGCGATGTGCGGCGGCAGCGCCTCGGCACCGGGTGCCGCGCTCTCGATCGCGGCGCGCACGGCACCGCACTCGTCGTGCCCGAGCACCACGATCAGCGGCACGCCCAGCACGGCGACGGCGTACTCGAGGCTGCCGAGCACGGAGTCCGAGATGATCTGGCCCGCGTTGCGGATCACGAAGAGGTCGCCGAGGCCCTTGTCGAAGATGATCTCGGCCGCGAGCCGCGAGTCGCTGCAGCCGAAGAGCGCGGCCACCGGGCGCTGCACGTGGGCGAGCGCGGCGCGGCGCTCCACGTCCTGGCGCGGGTGCTCGGGGGTGCCGGCGACGAAGCGCGCGTTGCCCTCCACCATCTCCGCCCACACCGCGGCGGGTGCCTGCACGGCGTCGTCCTGCGCGGTCTCGACCTGATCCGTCATCCCTCGTTCCCCTCTTCCGGTGCGGTGGTGCTGGTGGTGCCGTCGGCGGGCGACGGCGACGGCGTCGCGCCCGCCGGGGCGGTGCGCGCGGCGGCGACCGCGTCGATCGCGGTGCGGAGCTCGTTCGCGTCGGCCGTGCCGTAGATCGCGTAGGTGCTGTCGCCGTCGACGGCGCTCGCCGCGAGGACGACGTTGCCCGGCTCGTCCGCCTGCGAGTTGTCGTACAGCGTCCAGTCGAGGCCGCCGATCTCCTCCGAGCTCACCTCGGGCGCGGACTGCAGCGTCTCGTCGAGCCAGGTGGCGTTCGCGTCGATGCCCTGCGAGATCCCGATGTAGCGGTTGCTCGGCGTGATGAGGCCGATGTACCAGACGGCCACGCCGTCACGGCCGGCCGGGCGGATCTCGGCGTCGTTGCTCTTCCAGGCCGTCGGCAGGTCGGGCACCACGAGCGTCTGCGGGAACCCGCCCTGCGCCTCGGCGGCCGCGGCGCCGTAGTCGACGTCGGGGAGGATCGTGGTGTTCGAGCGGGGGACGAGCGCGACGATCACCGCGACGGTCGCGACCGTGACGATGAGCGAGTAGAGCAGGTTGCGGAACGTCTGCTTGGCGCGGTGGCGGCGGGAGTCGGCGGCCTTGCGGGCGGCGGTCTCCTCGGGCGTCTCCGGTCGGCCGAGCTCGGCGACGACGTTCGGGGTGCGGTCCTTCGCCACGGTCAGCCGGCGTCTGGCGCGGTGGTGCGGGCCGCGTCGAGCCGCGCCTTGGCGCCGAGCAGCCACTCCTCGCAGCGGGCCGCGAGGGCCTCGCCGCGCTCCCACAGGGCGATCGACTCCTCGAGCGTGGATGCGCCCTGCTCGAGGTCGTTGACGACGCGCACCAGGGCGTCGCGCGCCTCCTCGTAGCTGAGCTCGGAGACGTCGGGCAGGCGTGCGCCGGTGTCGGCGGGGCTGGTGGGCATGGGGGAGATCCTAGCTTTCGGGGCCGGACGCGGGCCGGGCGTCCGGGGCGGGGGAGGCGGGCAGCCGCGCGGCCGACGACGGGATGTCGTCGGTGGGGCCGGTGGAGGTCGCGCCGAGCGCGCCGGCGGCGAGCCGCAGCACGAGGCCGGTGCCGTCGGGCGCGTCCGCGGGGGCGCGGAGGGCGGATCCGTCGGCCGTCTGCACGATCGCGTAGCCGCGGTCGAGCACGTGCTGCGGCGAGAGCGTGCGCAGCTGCCGTGAGAGCTCGCTCGTCTGCTGCATCCCGCGCTCGACGACCCGGCCGGCGAGCTCCGCGGAGCGCGCGATGTAGCGGCCGAGCTCCTCGGCGCGCGAGTCGACGATCCACGAGGTGCTCGCGAGCACGGGCCGGGACCGCAGCTGCTCGATGCGGTCGATCTCGCCGCGCACCTGGCTGGTCAGCCGCATGCCGATGCGGGCGCGGGCCTGCTGCACGCGCGACAGCTCCTCGGACACGTCCGGCACGACGCGCTTCGCGGCGTCGGTGGGGGTGGATGCGCGGAGGTCGGCCACGTCGTCGAGCAGCGGCCGGTCGGCCTCGTGCCCGATCGCGCTGACGAGCGGCGTGCGGCACGCGGCCGCCGTGCGCACCAGCTTCTCGTCGCTGAAGACGAGGAGGTTTTGGAAGTCGCCGCCGCCGCGCGCGATGACGATGACGTCGACCTCGGGATCCTCGTCGAGCACCCCGATGGCCCGCGTGACCTCGCCCGCGGCCCGGTCGCCCTGCACCGCGGTGTGCACGACGCGGAACCTGACGCTCGGCCAGTGCAGCTGCGCGTTCCGCAGCACGTCCTTCTCGGCGTCCGAGTCCTTGCCCGTGATGAGGCCAATGCAGCCGGGGAGGAACGGCAGGCGGCGCTTGCGGTCGGCGTCGAACAGGCCCTCGGCGCGCAGCGTCTGGCGCAGCCGCTCGAGCCGCTCGAGCAGATCGCCGAGGCCGACGTGGCGCATCTCGAGCACCTGCATCGTGAGCGTGCCGCCCTTGACCCAGTAGTTCGGCTTCACGAGCGCGACGACGCGGGCGCCCTGGCCGAGGTCGGCCGGGATCTTCGCGCGCACGGACGACCACACGGTGAAGCTGATGGTGGCGTCGACGTCGAGGTCCTTGAGCTTCCCGTAGACGTTGCCGCCGGATCCGCCCCACTGGGTGATCTCGCCCTCGACCCAGGCGGTGCCGAGCCGGTCGATCCAGCCCTTGATCTTGCCCGACAGCACCGAGACGGGCCACGGCGCGTCAACCGTCGGGGCATCCGCCGCGGGCATGGACACGGTGCGCGTCTCGCTCATGGCTCCCCCACTCGTCGCCCAGCACGGGCGCTTAGACTCGGGACTGTGACTACAGCGACCACTGACCAGCGACTCGTGGGAGCACCCGTCGTCAGCCTGTCGATGCCGCGGATGCCCGGCGTCCGCAACAGGCTCAAGGATAACCCGGTGGCAGGACCCAAGAAGGTCCTGCTCGCCGCTCCGCGCGGGTACTGCGCCGGCGTCGACCGTGCCGTCGTGGCCGTCGAGAAGGCGCTCGAGCGCTACGGCGCCCCCGTCTACGTGCGGAAGCAGATCGTCCACAACGTGCACGTCGTCTCGACGCTCGAGCGCATGGGCGCGATCTTCGTGGAGGAGGTCGACGAGGTGCCCGAGGGCGCCCACGTCGTCTTCAGCGCGCACGGCGTCTCGCCGGCCGTCGTGCAGGGCGCGGCCGACCGCGGGCTCCAGGCCATCGACGCGACCTGCCCGCTCGTCACGAAGGTCCACCGCGAGGCCGTGCGCTTCGCCAAGGCGGACATGCAGATCCTCCTCATCGGCCACGAGGGGCACGAGGAGGTCGAGGGCACGGCGGGCGAGGCGCCCGAGCAGACCATCGTCGTCAACTCCCCGGAGCACGCCGACGTCATCGAGGTCAAGGACCCCGACAACCTCGTCTGGCTCTCGCAGACCACGCTCTCGGTCGACGAGACGATGGAGACGGTCCGCCGCCTCCGCGCCCGCTTCCCGAACCTGCAGGACCCGCCGAGCGACGACATCTGCTACGCCACGCAGAACCGCCAGGTCGCCATCAAGAAGGTCGCGGTCGACGCCGACCTGGTGATCGTCATCGGATCCGCGAACAGCTCCAACTCCGTCCGCCTCGTCGAGGTCGCGCTCGAGTACGGCGCCAAGGCGTCCTACCGGGTCGACTACGCGTCCGAGGTCAAGCAGGAGTGGCTCGACGGCGTGAACACCGTCGGCGTCACGAGCGGCGCGTCCGTGCCCGAGGTGCTGGTGCAGGAGCTGCTCGACGACCTGGCCGACGCCGGCTACGGAGACGTCACCGCGGTCGTCACCGCCGAGGAGGACCTCGTCTTCTCGCTCCCCAAGGAGCTGCGCAAGGACCAGTCCGGCAACACGGATTCCCGCGCCATCGGCGGGCGCACCCGCGCGTGAGCGACGACGACGGCACGCGCCGTCCCGGTCGGCCCGCGCCGCGCTACGGCGAGTACGCGTCGCCGTCGTCGGCCGACGCCGGCGGGTCGTCGGAGCTGTCCGAGGCGGATGCACGGATCGTCGCCGAGGCCGCCGAGTACCGCCGCGCGCAGGCCGCGCGCGACGCCCCGGCGTCCGCCGGCCGCGGCGGGAAGAAGGGCGGCAAGGCGTCCGCGCCGCAGACCCTCGCCGAGCAGATGGCCGAGGAGCGCAAGGCGGCGCGTGAGCGCCAGCAGGCGGAACGCCGCGATGCCGAGAAGGCCGCGGCGGACGCCCGTCGCGTCGCGGAAAAGAGCGCGGCCGCCGAGCGCCGAGGCGCGCGCCGCTCGCCTGGCTCCGCGCCGGCGTCGGATCCCACATCCGCCGCCGGGAGCGGCGCCACCCCGGGCACCCGCCCGGAGCGCCCCGACTACCTCGCAGGACAGGAGCCGCGCCGCGCGCCCCGGCGCTTCGACGCGGCCATCACGGTGGGCCTGCTCGCCGCGGGCCTCGTGAACGTCGTCGGCAGCATCGGCGCGAACGCGGATCCGTCGCGGGCCATCAACCAGTCGTACGCGCTGTTCGGAGGCGGCACCTACGAGGTCACGCCGCAGACCTCCGTCATCGGCATCGCGGTGAACGTCGTCAACATCGTCGTGTTCGTGCTCGCCGCGTGGATCGCGCTGGAGCTCGTGAAGCGCAAGCGCCTGGCGTTCTGGGTGCCGATCGCGGGCGCGGTCGTCGCGACCGTGATCACCAGCGTGCTCGTGCTGACGCTGATCCTCGCGGATCCGGCGTTCCAGCAGATCATGGCAAACCGCGGGCCATGACGCGCGGCATCTGACGCACGACGGCGGGGCCGGTCCTGGTGGACCGGCCCCGCCGTCGTTGGCCTTGCTGCCGCGGGCTAGCTCTGCGACTTGCCGTGCGAGCCGAGCTGGCGCGTGGCCTCGAGGACGCGGGCGGCCATGGCCGACTCCGCCGTCTTGCCCCAGGCGCGGGGGTCGTACGTCTTCTTGTCGCCGACCTCGCCGTGGACCTTGAGGAAGCCGTCGTAGTTGCGGAGCACCGAGTCGGCGATGGAGCGGCTGAACGCGTACTGCGTGTCGGTGTCGATGTTCATCTTCACGACGCCGTTGCGCACGGCCTCCGCGATCTCGTCGTCGGAGGAGCCGGATCCGCCGTGGAAGACGAGGTCGAACGGCTTCTCGCCCGTGCCGTACTTCGACTGGATGCCGTCCTGGATCTCCTTGAGGAGCGCCGGGCGCAGCTGCACGCCGCCGGGCTTGTAGACGCCGTGCACGTTGCCGAAGGTGAGGGCAGCCATGTAGCGGCCCTTGTCGCCGAGGCCGAGGGCCTCGACGGTGGAGATCGCGTCCTCGAGCGTCGTGTAGAGGTGCGAGCCGGTGTCGTGGCTGACCCCGTCCTCCTCGCCGCCGACGACGCCGATCTCGACCTCGAGGATCGCGTTGATCGCCTTCATGCGGGGGAGCAGGTCCGTCGCGAGTCCCAAGTTCTCGTTCAGCGGGATGGCCGAGCCGTCCCACATGTGCGACTGGAAGATGGGGTTGCGGCCCGCGCGGACCTCCTCCTCGCTGGCCTCGATCATGGGGAGGACGAAGCCGTCGAGGGCGTCCTTCGGGCAGTGGTCGGTGTGCAGCGCGACGGTGATGGGGTAGTTCTTGGCGACCTCGGTGGCGAAGCGCGCGAACGCGAGGGCGCCGGCGGCGCGGTTCTTGACGGTGTGGCCGGAGAAGTAGTCGGCGCCGCCCGTGGTGACCTGGATGATGCCGTCGGATCCGGCGTCGGTGAGCCCCTGGAGGACCGCGTTGATCGTCTGCGACGACGAGACGTTGACCGCCGGGTAGGCGAATCCGCCGGCCTTGGCGCGATCCAGCATCTCGGCGTACTGCTCGGGGGTTGCTACGGGCATGGTGCATCTCCTTCGGCGGATCCACGGCGACGCCGTGCGGCTGTCGCGGGATCCTGATCGGCCGGCGGATGGAGTCGTGCGGCCGGGCCCCGCGTGCTCGCCACTCTACCCAGCGGGGCTCTCCGCGACCGGGGACCGCCGGCTCGTGAACTCGTCGGCCGAGAGCTCGCGGGTGGTCGCCTCGAGCGGCTCGAGCGTGCCGATGACCTTGGACTCGTCGAGCCGGCTGAGGCGGCGGGCGGTGGGGAGGACCTGGCGCTCCAGGGATCCGACGACGCGGTTGTAGTCGCCGACCGCGCCCGTGAGCGAGCGGCCGAGCTTCGCGATGTGCTCGCCGCTCGTGGCGAGGCGCGCGTGCAGCTCGCGGCTGAGGTCGAAGAGCTGCTTGGCGTCCTCCGTGAGCACCTCCTGCTGCCAGCTGAACGCGACGGTCTTGAGCACCGACCACAGTGTGACGGGGGAGGAGAGCGCGACCCGGCGGGAGAACGCGAACTCCATGATGCTCGGGTCCGCCTCCAGCGCGGACGACACCAGCGACTCGCTCGGGATGAACGCGATGACCATCTCCGGGCTCGCGTCGAGCCCCTCCCAGTAGGCACGGCTGCCGAGAGCGGTGATGTGGTCGCGCACGGCCTGCACGTGCTGCTTCATGAGCGCGTCGCGGCGGGCGCCCTCGGGCCCGGTCGCGGAGGCCGGGATGGCGCTCGCCTCGAGGTACGCGGTGAACGGCGCCTTCGCATCCACCGCGATGTTCTTGCCGCCGGGCAGGTGCACGACCATGTCGGGCCGGCCGATGCCCTGGGCCGTGGAGACGGAGGTCTGCACGTCGAAGTCGACCCGGTGGATGAGGCCCGCCGCCTCGACGACGCTCCGCAGCTGCGTCTCGCCCCACACGCCGCGCGTGCTGTTGGAGCGGAGCGCGGACGCGAGCGTCTCGGCCGTGGCGCGCAGCCGCTCCTCCGCCTCGGTGGCGCTCCGCAGCTGCTCGCTCAGCTCGCCGTGCTGCTGGCGGCGCTGCTCCTCCAGCTCGTGCACCTTCGCCTGCACCTGCTTGAGGCTCTCGGCGACGGGGCTGAGCGCGGTGAGCACGCGGCCGTCCTCCTCGGTGCGGGCGACCTCGGCGCGCTGGATCTCGCGCAGCCGGGTCTGCAGCTCCGCGATGCGGTCCTCCTGCTGGCCGATCTGCTCACGGAGGTGGGACTCCTGCGCGTCGAGCCGCTCGCGGTGCAGCGCGTCCTGGGTCTGGGCGCGCTCGGCGAACTGCGCGGTGGTCTGGGCGACCTGCTCCTCGGCGAGCCGCTCCGTGCGATCCAACTGCTCGCGGAGCGCCGTGACCGTGGCCTCCGCGGCGGCCAGCCGTGCGGCCTCGCCGGCGCGACCCGGTGCATCCACCCCCGAGCGGGCGCGCGACACGGCGAGACCGACCACCGCGCCCACGGCCAGGCCGATGATGAGGCCGACGAGCAGGGCGATGACGGGATCCATGCGTGCAGTGTGCCAGCGGCCCCCGACACGGCAGGGACCTCGGGCGCGCGCCCGAGGGACGGATGCGGCGGGCTGCGCCTGGGGAGGATCAGGCCCAGTCGATGGGCGGCGTCGCGGCGGCGGACGCCTGCGTGACGGTCTGCATGCGCGGCGCGCCGATGCGGCCCATGCCGACACCCGATGCCTCGGCGAGGTCGGCCAGAGACGCGGCGCCGTGCCGGTCGGCCGCGTGCACGACGATCGCGGCGCACGCCCGCGCGTCGGCCAGCGCCTCGTGGTGCGAGAAGTCCTCGAAGCCGGCGGCCCGGGCGGCGACCGGCAGCCGGTACGAGTCGAGCGTGTACGTGCGGCGCGCGACCTGGAGGCTGCAGAGGTAGGAGTACGGCGGCGCGATGAGCGCGGTCGCCTTGCACGCGCCCTGGATCACGCCCATGTCGAAGCGCGCATTGTGGGCCACGAGGTGGTCGTCGCCCGCGAAGGCCATGAGGCGCGGCAGCTGATCGGCCCAGCCGTCGGCGTCGGCCACGTCGTCCTCGACGATGCCGTGGATCCGGGTGTTCCAGACCGAGAAGGAGTCGTGCCCCGCGGGCGGCCGGATGAGCCAGGACGCGGTGTCGACCACGACGCCGTCCCGGACCTTCACGAGACCCACCGAGCACGCGCTCGCCGACGAGTTGTTGGCGGTCTCGAAGTCGATCGCGGTGAAGTCCAACGGCATGGGCTCGAGTCTTCCACGCACGCCCGACGCCCGATCTCGGGACGCCCGCCGCGTCCGCCGGTCGGGGGAGGAGGCGAGGTGCCCCGTACGATGGACTCCCGTGGCACTCACTATCGCGATCGTCGGTCTCCCCAACGTCGGCAAGTCGACGCTCTTCAACGCCCTGACCAAGAACCAGGTGCTCGCCGCGAACTACCCGTTCGCGACGATCGAGCCGAACGTGGGCGTGGTGAACCTGCCGGATCCGCGTCTCGAGGTGCTCGCCGGCCTCTTCGGCAGCGAGAAGATCCTCTACGCGCCCGTCTCCTTCGTCGACATCGCGGGCATCGTCCGCGGCGCGAGCGAGGGCGAGGGCCTCGGCAACCAGTTCCTCGCGAACATCCGCGAGGCGGACGCCATCGCCCAGGTGGTCCGCGCGTTCACGGACGAGGACGTCGTGCACGTCGACGGCCGCGTCGACGCCGCGAGCGACATGGAGACCATCAACACCGAGCTGATCCTCGCCGACCTGCAGACCCTCGAGCGCGCCGAGCCGCGCTACGAGAAGGAGCTGAAGACGAAGCGCATCGAGCCCGTCGTGCTCGAGACCGCGAAGGCCGCGCGCGAGTGGCTGGATTCGGGCAAGCCGCTGTCGGCGTCCTCCATCGATCTGGATCCCGTCCGCGAGCTGGGCCTCCTCACCGCGAAGCCCTTCATCTACGTGTTCAACGTCGACGAGGACGTGCTCGGCGACACGGCCCGCCTCGCCGAGCTGGCCGCCCTGGTGGCGCCCGCGAAGGCCGTGTTCCTCGACGCGAAGATCGAGTCGGAGCTCATCGAGCTCGACCCCGAGGACGCCGCCGAGATGCTCGCGTCGACGGGCCAGGAGGAGTCGGGCCTCGACCAGCTGGCCCGCATCGGCTTCGAGACCCTCGGCCTCCAGACGTACCTGACCGCAGGCCCCAAGGAGACGCGCGCCTGGACCATCGGCAAGGGCTGGAAGGCCCCCCAGGCGGCCGGCGTGATCCACACCGACTTCGAGAAGGGCTTCATCAAGGCCGAGGTCATCTCCTACGACGACCTGGTCGAGACCGGCACCATCGCCGAGGCCCGCGCCAAGGGCAAGGCCCGCATCGAGGGCAAGGAGTACGTCATGCAGGACGGGGACGTGGTGGAGTTCCGGTTCAACAACTGAGCGTCCTCTAGAGAACGCTCGCCGCCGCCCCCCAGTACCAAAATACGCGCTCTTTACATCGTCGGATGCACCTTGCTCACATCGTCTGCCAACTTTATATTAGGCAGCGATATGTTCCCGAACCCTTCGTACAATGGCAAGCTCCGTAAATACAGCTCTGTCAATTGAAAGTTCGAACAGATCATCCATTTTGTGTGCCACTTTCTTGTCACCGCGGCGCGAGCAGCAGACGGAAAGGGCCGCGAGAAAATCATGGCTGTTCACTAGTAGTGCGTGATCGATGCTTTCTGTCGCTTCCTGGGTTGCGGATGCAACTGACGCCGAAGTCGCTACTCCTGCCTTAGAGCGCAGAATCGCAAGGTCTGCAATCGAATTAATATGCGCTTCGCAAGACTCGCCGTGCATGACAATATGCACGGGAAAATTTTGCATAGTTAAATCGTACTGTTTTGATACCGACGTATACCGTGTGCCGCCAATTAGCAACGCCATATCCCAGGCCCGTCGAAGACCTTCATCTACCCCTAGGGTGGAACCCTCGAGGTAGCGTCGAGCGATCCTCGTCATGCTCTTAGGATCGGCAAAATATGCATCCATATAAAGGTCGTAATACTCAGCGGCGATCACATTTGATGCGAAGTTAGTAATGGCTCCTGTCAACCGATCGAAGTCGGCATTGACAACAAAAAGAGCGCTTGGCAGTTCGTCAATAGCTAGCTTGCTGGCCTCAAGTAAGCTGTCCTTGCCGTATTCTACGACAAGGTCAACATCGGCCTGCAGGACGAAGTCGGCAAGGAGATTGAAGTCACTCTCGCCCTCTACTACGACGACCTTGAAGTGCTCTTTGTCAGCCTCCATCATCAACGCATTGAAAAGATCTGTACCATCTAGGTCGTCAAGCATCTTCGCCGGGCCCAAGCTCTACAGTTCGAGACCACCAGCGGCCAATGATTTGAGGTGAATGGGTCGCCACAATGAATCGAAATCCCCTAAGTTCAGCAACTCGAGCCACGTCGGCCAGGAAGTGTTTTTGCCACGTTACGTGCAATGAAATTTCAGGTTCGTCTATAAGGACCAAAGTTCCCGGATGAACACGGAATAAGAGGTTATACATAAGCACGAGTTCGTGCTGTTCGCCGGTCGATAATCCACTGGCAGGAATGCTTTGCCCGGTAGTGAGGGATTGGACCGTGAGGCCGTCATCTGCATTGACTCGAATTTCTTTGCGCAAGAAACGGGCATTTACCAGCTCTACGAGTAGAGTAATTCGTTGAAGAAGATCATCGAATGTTGCCAACTTGGCAGCGTTGTCCTTCAAGTAGGTCGTCAATACGGCACGTTGCCAGTCCTGCAACCTCTGGTCAGGGAGCGGAACATCCATTTCGGCGGATGTCAATCCAATTTCCACTAAGCGCCGTCGCTGTATGTCTTGCTGAAGGTACTCGTGGCGGATAGCTTCTTCTGATAATGTGTCCTGAACATGCTGGGCAATAATTCGGCCTGGGAAGGATCGATCCAAGCGTTGTGACGCCAACGAATTCTCGGCGAGGGAGCGTTCAATGCGCTGCCTTAAGTCACCTGCGTAGGCTTCGACGTTCCATTTTGGCGACGATTGAGAGTTCGATCGAGCGCGATTGGTGGGAGGAGGGATAGTCGCGAGTCTCTGGGTCTCGATCAGGTATGTCGCATTTCGGTCTAGAAACGCTTGCAGTTGCTCTGGCGGTTGAGCGCGAGCATACGCTCGGGTGCGAGGAGTTCCGTATCGCATGCGTAACTCCGCATAATCGATAATTTCGCCATCGCCAGGATCTCGCCAGAGATCCGAAGATCCTGGGATGGGGATGTAAGGCGTCATTTTTTGAATTCGACGACGAAGGTTTATATCATCCTCGACGGGAGCGAGCCACTCTATGATGTCGTTCTGCCGCGGCGAAGCATATCTGTAGACAACCTTCTCCGTCGGCTCATCGTCGGGAGCGTTAGGATCCGGGAAATGAACCAGCTTCTCAACTTGTAAGTAGTCCCCGTCATCAGCTCTGAGTTCAAGAGTTGCAAACCAAGCGGTTGCCAGTCGCCCCATATCAACATTGATCGCGGCGTTGATGAGCTCAAGAAACTTGGTTTTTCCAACGCCATTCAACCCGTAAGCAATGGCAAACTCCCAGTCGGCTTCGAGGGAGATGGTGTGGTCAAATTCACCTACAAGGCCAGTAACGGATGCTGATGATATCAAGAAATCCTCAGTTCTTTATGCTCTTGTTGGGTGGCTGTCGATTTACGCTTGGATGTCGGTAGTATTGCGTGAAGGACAAGGGGTCCCTCGTGCCTTGCTGGAAGGGCAGGGACCTAGCTTGCTCTTCCTTCTCTATAGTGGCGTACTGATTGGGGCTGACGTGTCCCCAATACGGGTCAATCGAAGGATTCTAGCGATCGGGATGTCCTCCAGATAGGCGGCTTGAGCGCCGCCGGCGTCATGCCAGTGGACTTGGACCTGGGCTGCCTGAAGACGAAGGGCGTGTCCCTCCACGACTTGGTCGAGACGGAACGCATCGCCGCAGGGTGCACCAAGAGCAGCGCTCGAGCCAGGCGCAAAGAGTAAGTCGTGCAGGACCGCAAGATGGTGCAGTTTCGGTTCAGCGCCTGAGCCCGGTACGGGGCCCCGCTCTTGGCGACCCGTTTTCGGCGTGCCGCTAGAACAGCGGCCAGGGCACCGCGGACTGCTGCCCAGCGGGCGCCGGGAAGCGCGCCTCGGCACGCAAGCGAGTGCATCGCTCCGCCAACGCCGCGACCTCCTCCGCCGTCAGCAGCTCCGCCAACTCCCGCCCCAGCTCCCCATCCAGCCCGGCGAGCACCCGATCCACACCCTCGAGCTCCTCCGCCGTCAGCGGCTCCCCGACCCACCCCCAGAGCACCGTCCGCAGCTTGTGCTCCTCGTGGAACGTGAGCCCGTGATCCACCCCGAAGCGGTGCCCATCGGGCATCGCGAGCACGTGGAAGCCCTTGCGGTCGGCGTTGTTGACGATCACGTCGAAGACGGCCATGCGGCGGAGCGCCGGGGTGTCCTCGTGGATGAGGGCGACCGTGTTGCCGTCTTCGTCCTCGCCGCCGAGCACGGTCTTGTAGCCGGTCTCCGGCACCTCGTCGACGGGGAGCAGGTCCACGGCGTCCTGGTCGGGATCCTCGTCCTGCCAGAGCTGCACCATGCCTTCGCCCGCGGGGCCGTCGCGCAGCCACGTGCGGGGGACGATGCCCCAGCCGAGCGCCTCGGAGACGATGCAGGCGGCGACCTCGCGATGCGCGAGCACCGCGTCGGGGAAGTCCCACAGCCGGTTCTCGCCGCGGATCGGCTTGTAGACGACGACCGTGTCGCCGATGGTGCCGAGGAACGTCGCGTTCGACGCGGTGCGGATGCGGCCGGTGAGGATCAGCTCGCCGTCCAGCGGGTCCGTCTCCGACATCATTCGTCGGGGAAGGTGTGAATGTGCCCGTCGGGGTCGATGGGGTAGCCGCACAGGGCGCAGATCGGGCGGCCGGCGCCGACGATCTCGTGGGTGCGCTTCGCGAACGCGCGGGCCGCGCCGACGGGCATCCGCACCACGAGCATCTCGGTGTCGGCTGCGTCGTCGTCGGCGCTCGGCAGGTCGAAGTCGTCGCTGTCGTCGTCCTCCGCCAGCGGGTAGGCCTCGATGACCACCTGGGCCTTCGTCGGATCCCAGCCGAGGCCCATGGCACCGGTGCGCCAGCGCTCGTCGACCTCCTCGAGCGGGTCGTTGTCGACGAGCTCCGGGGGCGTGCTCTCCGGGATGCTGAACGGGTTGCCCTCGACCGTGACGAGCTGGTCGAGGATCTCGTCGATCTTCTTGGCGAGCAGCGCGGACTGCTGCTTCTCGAGGGCGATGGTCACGAGCTGCGGGCCGGAGCGCACCTGGAAGTAGAACGTGCGCGCGCCCGGGAGGCCGATGGTGCCGACCACGGCCCGGTCGGGCCAGTCGAATTCGAGGGCTCGTGTGGGCATGCGTCCACTCTATGCGGGGAGGATCACGGCGTCGTGTGCCCGGCGCCGCCGCCGACCGGCGCATCGCCCGCTCCGGTGCCCGCCGCGAGCCACGAGAGGTCGCCCGCGTCGGTGTTGGTCGCGTGCACGGTCGGTCGGCCCGCGCCGTAGCGGACGATGGAGAGGGACGCGGGGCCCACGTCGATGCGCTGGAACAGGTCGAGGTGCATGCCGTACGCGTCGGCGAGGATCGACTTGATCACGTCGCCGTGGCTCACCGCGACCCACACGGCGCCCGGCCCGTGCTCGGCCTCGATGGCGGCGTCGTGCCGGCGGATCGCCGCGACCGCGCGCGCCTGCATCCCGGCCATGGACTCGCCGCCGGGGAAGACGACGGCCGACGGGTGCGCCTGGACGGTCTTCCAGAGGTCCTCGGTGGCGAGCGCGCTGAGCGGGCGGCCCTGCCAGTCGCCGTAGTCGCATTCGGTGAGGTCGGGGTCGACGGGCTGGGGCGGCGTGCCCTGCTGCCGCTCGAGGATGCGCTGCGCGGTCTCCCAGCAGCGCTGCAGCGGGCTGGAGACGACGGCGGCGAGCGGCACCGCGGCGAGCCGGTCGCCGGCGCGGTCCGCCTGGTCGCGTCCGGTGTCGTCGAGGTCGACGCCGGGGGTGCGCCCCGCCAGGATCCCGGTCGCGTTCGCTGTGGTGCGTCCGTGCCGCACGAGGATCACTGTCGCCATGCGGCCAGCCTAGCCAGCGGCCAGGTGCGCCCCGGCGGGCGGGATCAGGCCTCGCGTGCGGCGGGGACGGCGACCTCCGGCGCCGCGTCCGTGGTCGCGTCCGCCGGATCCACCGACCCGCCCCGCGCCTTCGTCACCACGTACAGCACCAGCACGACCGCCCACGCGACCAGGCTCAGCACGAGCTGCGGGCGGATCTCGGGGTCGAGCGCCATCTGCGCGAGCACCGCGAGGATGCCGACGACCGTGACGATCGAGAGGCCCGGGAACAGCCACATCTTGACCGGCAGGCCCGCGGATCCGCTGCGGCGGCGGAGGACGATCTGCGAGATGGAGATCAGCAGGTAGACGAACAGGATGATCGCGCCCGAGGAGTTGAGCAGGAACAGGAAGACGGTGTCGGGGGAGACGGCCGCGGCGATCACGCAGAGGAAGCCGACGACCGACGAGAGCAGGATCGCCGCGCGCGGGACGCCGCGCTCGGTCACCTTCACCAGCCGCGCAGGGGCCTCGCGTCGGGCCGCGAGCACGAAGAGCATGCGGCTCGCCGTGTAGAGGCCGGAGTTCAGGCACGAGAGCACGGCGGTGAGGACGACCGCGTTCATCACGTCGCCCGCGAACGGGATGCCCATGCGGTCGAACGCGCTCACGAACGGGGAGGCGCCGAGCTCCGTGGAATCCCAGGGGAGGATCACCGCGAGCAGGAAGAGCGAGCCGACGAAGAAGAGGGAGATGCGGAGGATGACGGAGTTGGTCGACTTCCGGATGGCCTTCGCGGGGTCCTTCGACTCGGCGGCGGCGATCGTTGCGATCTCCGCGCCGACCATCGAGAAGATCACCACGACGACCGAGGAGAAGATCGCGCCGACGCCGTTTGGGAAGAAGCCGCCGTTCGCGACGAGGTTCGAGAAGTCGAGCGAGCGGCCCGGCCAGATGCCCATCACGTAGAGGCTGCCGAGGCCGAGGAACAGGATGATCGCGGCCACCTTGATCCCCGCGAACCAGTACTCGAACTCCCCGAACGCGCCGACGGAGATGAGGTTGGTGGCGGTCATCAGCGCCATGAGGCCGAGGGAGAGGAGCCAGAGCGGCGCGTCGAACCAGTACGTGAGGGCCTTTGCGCCGGCGACCGCCTCGAATCCCACGACGATGACCCAGAAGTACCAGTAGAGCCAGCCCATCGAGAAGCCGGCCCAGCCGCCGAGCGCGTGCCGGGCGTAGTCGGTGAAGGAGCCGGTGCTGGGGTTCGCGGTCGCCATCTCGCCGAGCATGCGCATCACCAGGATGATCAGCACGCCGGAGATCGCGTAGGTGAGGAACGCGCCGGGGCCCGCGCCGTTGATCACCACCCCGGATCCCACGAACAGGCCTGCGCCGATGACGCCGCCGATCGCGATCATGGTGAGCTGCCTCTGCGTGAGGCTCTTGTGCAGCTGCGGTGCGGATGGCATGGAAGCCTCCGTGCGTGTCGGCGTTCGCGGGTGGGGGATCCTCCCGCTCGACCGGCGACGCGTCGGGCCGGGAGGTGCTGAGCACGATACGCAGGGGTGGGACGCGGCCGCGAAGTGTTCACATGAGCTTTACATTCGGGCGGCGGGCCGGGCGGGTCGGGCACGCGTGGCGGCTCCGCGAGGCGCGCGACATAGCATGACGGCGTGCCCCGCCGCTCCCTCGCCGCCGCCGTCGCCCTCGTGGCGGCGATCGCGCTCGCGGGCTGCACGGCGACCGACGACCTCGCGCAGCGCTCGCGTTCGGGTGATGGGGTCATGTCGGGCGACGGCCGCGTGACCGAGTTCACCTCGGACGACCGCGGCGAGCCGGTGTCCTTCACGGCGGAGGACCCGGCGGGCGCGACGGTGACGGCCGACCAGTTCCGGGGCAAGGTCCTCGTGGTCAACTTCTGGTACGCCGAGTGCGGTCCATGCCGGGTCGAGGCTGCGGACCTCCGCGATGTGAGCGCCGCGACCGCGGACACCGCGACGTTCCTCGGCGTGAACACGAGGAACTCGGCGGCGAGCACTGGAACCTCTCCGCCGCACGCCGGACCGGCCACCCGTCCTCGATGATCAACCGGGCAAGCCGAACCCTGCCCGCGGGAGTGAACGGGGCGTTAGCGTGAGTCACGAAGACCTCCGTGGACGTTGATGAGTGTGGTAACCCACATCGTCCCGGAGGTCTTCGCTATCCGCCCCAGCGTTCACAACCTCCCCAGGAACTACAACTAGGTACCGGAGCTCCTCGGCCGGGCTCACGCGGTGCCCGCCGCCACGCCGACGCCGGTGCCGACCTCGGCCCGCACGAACGCGTCGACCGCGTCCGCGTACCGCTCGGGGTGCGTGAAGCGGAGCATGTGGCCGGTGCCGGGGATCACCAGCTCGCGGGCGTGCGGCAGCCCGTCGCGGAGGGCAGCGGCTGCCGCGGGGCCGACGAGCCGGTCGTCCTCCGGCGTGAGGAGCAGCGTCGGCACGTCGATGCGATGCAGGCGCGCACGCACGTCGAAGCCGACGACCGCGCCGACGCGGGCGGAGTACGCGGCCGCCGGCGTGTTCACGAGGAACAGCTCGCGGTAGTCGCGACGCGTCAGCGGGTGAGGGGCCGCCGCGTCCAGCGGGGAGGCGAGCTGCGCCGTATGGAAGCGGAGCACGCCCTGCTCGTAGACGACGCGCGGCACGTGCCGGGCGATCGCCGCGGCGCGCGTCTTCCAGGCGGGGGTCGGATCCGCCGCGAAGCCGCCGAACAGCACGGGCCCGGCGAGTCCCGGTGGCTGGCGGAGCGCGAGCGCGAGGCTCACGACCGCGCCGAAGGAGTCGCCCACGAGCACGTAGCGCGGGAGGTCGGCGACCGCGTCCTCGAGCGCGTCGGCCGCCTCGTCGACGGTCGCGGCGTCGTCCGGCAGTCGGAAAGTGCGCGTGGGGTGCGCGGCGAGCGCGGTGAGGGGAGCGAACTCCCACGGTGCGCCGGAGAAGCAGGGGACGCCGACGAGGACGGGCGGGAGCAGAACCGATGACATGTCATCAATCTATGCGCGTGCGTTCCAAGGCATCAGCCCCCGAACGGGCCACCGAGCGTCAGCCGCCGATGGCCCGCCGCACCAGCGCCGCCACCCGCTCCTCGTTCGCCGGATCCACCGCGGTCAGCGCGTACGAGGTCGGCCACATGGTGCCCTCGTCGAGCTGCGCCGGATCCTGGAAGCCGAGGGTCGAGTACCGGGTGCCGAACTTCGAGCCCGGCTGGAAGAACACGACGGGCTTGCCGTCCGCGTCGGCGTACGCCGGGAAGCCGTACCAGGTCTTGGGGCTCAGGCCGGGGGCGTGCTCGAGCACGATGCCGTGCAGCCACTCGGCGATCGCCCGCTCCTCGGGCGCCATCGCGGCGAACGCGTCGAGCACGCCCTGCAGCGCGGCGGCCTGCTTGTCGGCGGCCTTCTGGAGCTTCGCCTCCTCGCGCAGCTCGCGGGCGCGCTGCTTCATCGCGTCGCGCTCGTCCTTGGAGAAACCGCTGTCGGTCATGTCCGCTCCTTCGCGTGGTGGTGTGCCTGGAGCGTGACATGCGGCGGGGGAGCCGGCAAGCGCCGTGCGGATCCTGCACCCGGGCCGCCGGCGTAGCGTCGGACCATGAGCACCCACGAGCAGGACCAGCCCGTCATGGACGGCGCCACCGAGGCCACCGCGGACGAGAAGCGCGCCGGGCTCGCCGAGCAGGTCGCCTACGACCACCGCGACAGCGGATCCGATGCCATGGCCGCCGAGCTCGACCGTCGCACCGCCGATGCGGGTCTCGGCGACGGACCCGCCGATCCGGCCGCCACGCAGGCGACCTCCACGGGCAGCGACGGCATAGACGGCGAGGCGGACGCCGAGGTCGACGGACCGCACCCCGCCTGATCCTCCGTCCCGGTCGGCGCGTCCGCACCGACACGCCCGCGAGGATCCGCCCGGAATGCCCGGGCGGCTCCTCGCGGTTGGGGCAGGGGATGACCGAGAACCGAGCGACCCGCGTCCGCACGCCCGCCCCCGCCGCATCCCCCCGCTCCGACGGGACCGGCCGCACGGCCCTCGTCGTCGGCGCGACCGGCATCAGCGGATCCGCGCTGGTCGACCAGCTCACCGCCGAGGGCTGGGACGTCCTCGCCCTCAGCCGCCGTGCCGGCGCCGACCGCCCGGGCGTGCGCTGGATCAGCGCCGACCTCCGCTCCGCCGACGACCTGCGCCGCGCGCTCGCCGGCGAGCAGCCGAGCCACGTGTTCTTCACGGCGTGGTCGCGCCAGGCCACCGAGCAGGAGAACATCGACGTCAACGGCGGCATGGTGCGCGACCTCCTGGCCGCCCTCGACGGCGCGCCCGTCGAGCACGCCGCGCTCGTCACCGGCCTCAAGCACTACCTCGGCCCGTTCGAGGCCTATGGCCAGGGGAAGATGCCCGACACCCCCTTCCACGAGGAGGAGGAGCGCCTCGACGCCCCGAACTTCTACTACGCGCAGGAGGACGAGCTCTTCGCCGCCGCCGCGCGCCAGGGCTTCGCGTGGTCGGTGCACCGCTCGCACACGGTCATCGGGCACGCGGTCGGCAACCAGATGAACATGGGCCTGACGCTCGCGGTCTACGGATCCATCTGCCGCGACCTCGGCCTGCCGTTCGTCTTCCCGGGCAGCCGGACGCAGCGGGACGGGCTCACCGACGTCACCGATGCGACCGTGCTCGCGGACCAGATGGTCTGGGCGTCCACCGCCGAAGCCGGCCGCGACGAGGCGTTCAACGTCGTCAACGGCGACGTCTTCCGCTGGCGCTGGATGTGGCCGCGCCTCGCCGCCTTCTTCGGCGTCGAGGCCGTCGGCTTCCAGGACGCGCCGCGCCCGCTGGAGCAGCAGATGGCCGGCTACGAGGACGAGTGGGCGCGCATCGCGCGCGAGGCCGGGCTCGCGGAGTCCGACCTCGGCCGCATCGCGTCCTGGTGGCACACCGACGCCGACCTCGGCCGCGACATCGAGGTCGTCACCGACATCAGCAAGAGCCGGCTCGCCGGGTTCCTGACGCACCACCGCACGCTCGACAGCTTCCTCGGGCTGTTCGACCGCTACCGCGCGGAGGGGCTCATCCCGCGCTGACGGGCTGTGCGGGCGCGGGTCCCGCCGATGGCCGTCCGTACGCCAGGCGGCGGATCGCCCACTCGGCGGGACCGGCCCGTCCCGCGCGCTCGAGCGCCACGGACACCGCGACCGTGACGAGCCAGACCCCGATCGCGATCAGCGCGATGCGGGCGGTCCCCGCGCCGACGCCGAGGCCGAGCGACCACGGCTCCAGCAGGATCGCGAAGAGCACCGACTGGAGCAGGTAGCAGGTCATCGAGCGGCGGCCCACGGCGACCAGCGCGCCGAGCCCCGGCCCGGGCGCGGGATGCCCGCGGCGGGCCCGCGCCGCGACCGCCCAG
>NZ_JAAVCB010000002.1:0-12544 GCF_014802555.1 Clavibacter sp.
AGATAATCCTTTTGATTGTTGTGAGAGTCTTGAGGAGGTGTGGATTAAAGGACTTAGAGTCTCGATTTCTTTTTTTGAAAGTCCTAACCTCCGGCCGGATTGTGTAGAGTATATGATTAGGAATGCAATCGGCGGGACTGGTGTGATAAAAGTGTATTTAAGGGTAAATGTATATGAGAAGATTAGTACTCAGATTTTAAAATTGGCTGAAGAAAAAAATATTCAATTTAAAGTAGTTTATGAATAGTAGAGAAATATCGTTGAATACTCCCTGGCATGGGAATCTAACGGCTTATGATATAGAGAATGTGATAAAGGGTGAGTTTGCCAGACTTGCGGATATGGATGTGAGTTTGCAAAGGGAGATTAATGCTTTGAGTATATCGCAACTTGAAGAGAATCCGACATTACTTTGCGGTAGCAGCCATGTAATGATTACCTTTCATCGGAGTAAGGGAATAGATATGGCTACCCATGAGGTGGCTGATGGTGACAACTCTTTATTGGCAGTGCCGTGGTGGGAGTGGAAGAATCATGAGATGATAGGTAATGTGGCGGATGGTGTATTGATAATTCCTGATGCCGGAGAGCCTCTGATAGTGGCACCTACGGGGAGTGATTCATTAAAGTGGAGTTGGCAACCGGGTATAGGTGACAGAAAGAAATATACGGATATTAATTCTGCTTTTCGTGATATGGATGGAGAGAGCAATACTGCGCTGATCCTAGATCCTACAGATAAGAATGCTTACGGACTGTTTGGAGAGAATGAGGAGCAGTGGCGGAATTATGCGGCCGGCTATTGCGGTGAGTATGAATTNGGGNGTCTGGGTAAGGGTAAGTGGTGGTTGCCATCGCTTGGTGAACTGAATCTGATACGTAAGTATCTGTATGAGATTAATCTTGCGCTGTCAATAATAGCGGGGGGTAAGGAGATTACTATGGGTAATCATTGGACTTCGACTGAGGCGGCTATAAGCAGTGCATGGAGTTTTAATCCTTATACCGGTTTTACACATGGAGGGTATAAGTGTACTCCTCAGACTGATTATTATGTGCGNCCGGTAACAGCGTTGGATCTCTCNCAAATCAGTTATNNTGAGTANTAATAGNTANCGGTGNGTGGTATTTTTAGAATTAATAATNTTTAGTTATGAAGACATTATGTAGTGGAGAGGGCGTGGCTCTGAGAGAGCATGGCCGGAAGTGGATTGTAAGTGTGGATAATACAAGCATTGTAGTTAATGCGGGTGCCCNGTATAATGAGATGGTNTCGNNNCTTGTGCGCGCACGATATCCGGATGAGGATGCTGTCGCGGTTCTGGCTAATTATGCTCTTATAGATAAGGGAGGTGATGTAGATACGGAAGATGATGCTCAGAAGTGTGATGAGTATCGTAAAGAGTTTGCGGCTTTCACAGCGTGGCGTAGACGTGTTAAGGATGCAGTGAAGTGGTTGTGTGCTGAGATATAGAGCCGGTGAGCGGAATGTAAATAATGTTATTATGATATGATACAGGATATCTATTATTTAGATGATTTTAAGGTGACGGTAAAACTCTGTGCGCCTGAGGGTGTGACGGAGAGTATCGAGAATCTTGATTTTGACATTTATCTTAGTTCTGGAAGTAATAATTTTATCGCCGGGCGGCATGGTGACGAGTGGTATAATTGTAAGGCTCATAAAGGTAACAGCCTGATTATAATCTGTAATAATCACGGGTTGAAACCGTGTTCGCGTCTTGGGGCTGAGGTAGTATATTATATTCCGGATGAGGATATGCCTGACGGCAACCGCAGAGTAACCTACCGGTGCCGGACTAATATCCAGTTGACCTCGGTGCCTATGAGTAATCGTGTGGTTGAGGGTGAGATGGAGGCGTATCTTCCGGCTCAGTCTGCAGTGTCCGCTAAAAAACAGAAGCGATCTACGGTGAACAGCCTGTATGGTTCGGGNAGGATTATACANCGCGGCATTATGCCTATTAATGCGGAGACGGGGGTGTATTATAACAGNGATNGTTNTTTTGCATTGTCTAAGAGAGTNTCNGCCGGATTATGNAATGGTANAAGCCAGATTGTAAAAATACCGGCATTCTTACGCANGTGTAAGTTTGAGGTGTGTAGTTCATTAGGTGGTTATCGGCTGGAATATGAGTGGGTGGATGAGGAGAGTATTAAGNTACTCCCCTATTCTACTCGACTGGATAATGNTCGGNTGGTGATCNGTGTAGATAATTATCCGGGCCTATCGCTTGGGNATGGNGATGGCAAGATNATGTGGCTGGATAAGAGTGGTAATCTGAGAGAGGACTATAAGGGGTTTGCCGACCGATATCCGGAGCCGGGGATAAATCCGGATGTGTTGCGAGATTTAATTAATGGTCATCATAAAACCGGAGGCACGGACGGGCGGTGTGGGAAACTNCTGGTATATAAGCGTTCGCATCCGTCGCGGTGCTTGGATAGTCCGATTTCAGAAATAATGATGGAAGAAACGGGATATGACAAGGAGAGTATGAGAGAGTATCGCTCGCGCGTTAAAAGATGGTATAAAACTGCTATAATANGCAACGGTATTTATAAGATTATATATCAGACGGGGCGTAAGCGATACAGATCAAAGACAATCACAGTTAGTATCNATAATNGTAAAATAAAGGTACTTGGACTTGGTTAAAGACATCTGATCATAAAAAAACAACCCTTCATCAGAGGGTACGCTACGTAGTTACGAACTCTCCCTCCGACAAANGATTGCTCTACAAATTTAGGAAATANAATTACATTTTCAAAATTTCAGGNCTATTATTTTNGCCTGATTTATNTTGATTATTGAGATNGGTTTTGCAAAAGTTAAAATTAAGGGTATGGAGGGTGAATATATCTTTGTATTGAACTAATAATAATATAATCATGGAAACAATCTTATCACTTGACAAACTGTATCTTTTTGTAGGTGTGTTTCTGTCGGTATGTATTCTGGTGATTGCGGCTATAATGCTTGATCTTTGGGATGGAGTACACACGGCAAAGCGCACAAACCAACGTGTGCATTCGCATAAANTGCGCGTGACAATCGCTAAGATGAGCGAGTATTGGAGGTTTATCCTGATTGGCTTTCTGGTGGATTGTCTCGGGGTGTTTTTCTCTTTTTACATTATGCCTTTTGTGGTGATAATGTTCGGGGNCGGATTGATAGTGGTTGAGGCTAAGAGTATGTTTGAGCATGCTAACCGCAGGAAGAGCCATGCGGCTGAACTACCTGATATTGTAAANAGCATCATCAAGGCTGTAGATGAGAAAGATGCCCATAGGGTTTTGGAGCGTCTTACTACTGAAGATTTATCAACAAAATCTAATTAATTATGATTACACTTAAGAAAGGNAGCCGTGGGAGTGAAGTGAAGACATTGCAGACTGCTTTAAATCTCGCCGGTAGTTATGGATTGTCTGTAGACGGTATATTCGGAGCAAAGACCGATGAGGCTGTAAGAGATTTCCAAAANAGTAACGANCTTTCCGTTGACGGCATTGCAGGCGCAAAGACTTGGAGTAAACTCGGATATGAGACTGCGGATGAGATAATACCCGGAGGTCGGACTATCAATAAACTGATTGTGCATTGCACAGCCACTCCNGAGGGNGAGGACTATTCGATAGATTCAATAGACAACTCTCACAAGGCTCGCAATTTTTCATACTATATTGATCCCGATACGAAACAGAAACGGTATATAGGGTATCATTACATCATTTTGCGAGATGGCACAATAGTACGGTGCCGNCCGGAGAATGTGAGNGGTTGNCATACGATCAATCATAATTCTGACTCAATAGGCATTTCTTATATCGGAGGTTGCCCTCCGAGAAGTGTCAAGAACTGGAATATGCAGGGTAAGGATACCCGTACGGATGCGCAGAAGNCCTCTATNCTGACGCTTTTAAAGGAATTGAAAGGGAGATACAAGAAAGCGGGTATTTATGGTCACCGCGATTTNGCGGCTAAGGCTTGCCCGAGTTTTGATGCTCGAACCGAGTATAAAGATATAATTAATGGCTGANCTGATGAGAGATTATTTAAAGATTCTGAGTGTAGGGATAGTGTGCCTTTTAACNGGTGCATTTCTATACAGATGCCAATCAGCGTCGCCGGGCGATATGCAAGGGCGTGCGGATGGCGTGACTGACACCGTTAAGGTGTATGATACGATTCCGTACGTAGCGCCTGNACCGCTGACAGAAGTGGCGATGGGTACTCGCTGTTATGCATTTCCTNTCGATAAGTTNAAGTCNGGGGTGAGTGTAATGGTGGAGAGAGTTGATGGGGATACGCTCACTGAAGTTCGCGGCTTGAACAAAAAAATGGNGAGTGGAGATAGTGCTGTGGTGGAGGTGCCTATCATACAGCGACATTATGCTGACAGCACATACGAGGCTTGGGTAAGCGGACCNATAGATCCCCGGCTGGATAGTGTGAAAGTATTCGCACCGACAACTATCATTACAAAACGTGAATGGAAGCCTCCCAANCGATGGCATTTAGGTGCTACGATTGGTGTANGCTATACCCCGCAGGGTTTTCAGCCGTTTTTAGGAGTTGGAATAACGTACTCAATAATTTCATTCTGATGGAGACAATAACTATAGTAGTATATCAAGATGATGTATACGATGAGGTGAGTAAGGCTACGGATTATACCGGTTCAAAACTGATAGATGGAGATGCTCTGGCACGCGATCGTATTCTGGCCGGAGATTATGATCTGTCTGAATTAGGAAGATTTTGGGAGGAGTCTGTATCGGCGGCGAATGAGAATCTTAAGGAGATGCTGGTATCAGGAAGTAGCAGTAAGGTGTATTCTTCAGATTCCAACAATTACAGCCCGGAGAGTGGGATGATTGCCGGATCTGATGCATCGAGAATTGGCAAGACTGCATACAAGGCGGTAATTGAGGTCTCTAAATCTTTTGACAAGGGTCTGAAAGACAGTGTTGAGTCTACATTGCGTAGTTTCTTTATCGCCTCAATCATAGCGCAATGGTTTAAGTTTGCCAATAAAGGTGAGGCTCAGGATTATTTTGTTCAGGCATCGGATATGATGGAGACTGCCGAGAGATTACTGTACAGTCGTAAAAAGCCTACACGCCCTACGGATTAATAACCTATAAAAAATTAGATTAATGCCAACAACTACTTTAGGCGCGAAGAAGAATGTTACTGCCACTATTAAGATTTCGTGGCTTTTGTATGATATAATGAATGAGACATTCTTGCGCGGACGAACTATTCAAAATAAGGAGAATCATAAGGAGGTTGCCTCAATGTTTGCATCTGAGGATGAGGAGAATCGCGAGAAAATCTTACGCTCGATCAAGCGTAGTTTTGCGGAGGTGCAAACTGAATTAGCGGAATATCTGAATGAGAACGGTACCACTACTGATAATAGCCATTTTGACGGTAGCCATGATCTGGTGCTAAATCTGACGATGCCGAGTAACTTTAATGAGGCGGCAACTACTGGTGTAGGCGAGCAGGTACATGCTTATCTTATGAATTCGACTATTGCTGACTGGTATATCGTGACCAATAAGGGTGACGCGGAACAGTATTATGCGCTTGCGAATAAGAGCATGGAGTTGATACGTCAGAGTGTCAGCAAGCGTACCAGACCTACTAAACCGGTGGATTAATTAAGACTGAGATGAGTTGTTTTTTCGAGATGAGTGAGAGTGCGCTACAAGCAGTGCTTGGTTTTAAGCGTGATCAACTTTTGTATGACATCAGGAATTATGCGTATATCGAGGGTAGCGTGATGGATACCCAGAACGAGCATAATCGGCATACTGTGCAAGATATAGGTGAGACGGGGAACATAGATCGTGTGAACCGTGTGCTTGACCTTGCAATAGCGAAGTGTCGGGAAACACTCTATCCCTATACTAAACATACTGTAATTAACCCGGTGCTTGATGATAAATTGAGAGAACCGGGGGTGTANGGGATAGTGTTAAACGTGCCGACAACATTTTCGCAGACAACACTCATTCTCTTGGAGAAACTCATACATGAGTATCTTGTGTGTGAAGCCGTAGCAGACTGGATGAGCATAACCAATCCGGTGAAAATGGAGACGTGGAAATCAAAAGCGGAAGATGCTCTAAGTGAGATACGGGTGAATATCAATACCAGAATTTCAAGNACACGCAGGCGTATGCATCCGTTTTAACATAGTCCTTAATCCATATCAGAAGAGCCGCTGTGCATCACGCATGGCGGCTCTTCTCTTACATTAGATATGAGTATAAGTACCTGAGTTATCTCGGTTGATTNNTGAGGCGTGGTGTGAACTGCACGGACGCTCCGTAGATACTTTCGTCCGGAGAAAGTTTGCACAGCAGAGCCACGCGGAAATACTTGTAGGGCGTGCCGCGGAAGCCACGCAGGAAATGGTCTTTGCTCGACCATACCAAATGCCAGTTGATAAGGTCTCTTGAACCATAGAGCGCAGACTGGACGTGACCTTTGGCAAAGTTGCCACGCTGAATTATATTGTCTATGGTTTTGTGAATGTTTGCGGAGTCCAGTTTTAGCGGACGAGTAACCGNCAAGCACATNACAATTACGTCAGTAACGTCANTAGCGTCAGACTCCGAGAAATTGACAATATTNTTATCCTCATCAACGGCCAGAGCCTCCGGATAGGAGTTAAGGTGCGAGACGATATTAGAAAATGTCATGCCCCACATTTTAGACTTGAGAGAAAACATATATGCATAAGTAATGCCCGGTGCATAGACTATGACTCTCTGATGAACATAATCGTATATCATCCGGCACTGCTTCAAAAATTCAGTGAACGGTAGTGTCGGCAGACATTTGTCATTACCGGGATTATGCTCCAACATATCATGCAACTTGCCAAAGCCGGGTAAAGAGAGAGCATCAAAGGGATATTCAGANTTAATTGCATCNGAGATACATTGTGTTTGNGAACCCGATATGAGCATAATACCTCGGTCGGTCGGGAAAAGAACGGCGTTATCCAGTTGAGTAATGCCATCGGCATTTATACATACGTCTCGCGTTATAGGCTGACGTGCNGAATATGTGCCGGTAGCGGAGACCTCCAACGCCCAAACGCCCTCGGTAGTGAAAGCGTAGAGAGGGAACTGACCGAACTGACCTTGTGAGAGTGCTTTGGCGGCTGATGCAAGCCCGATAATCTCTGATACCCCAATCGAAACGCAATAATCACTCTGAAATGCAAACGGGCAATTANTATTGGANAGATATATAGTAGAGGCTGATTTTATNATATTGTCTTGAGGCATAAGAGGAATCTTACCGGTACATGGCTCAATTGAGGGGTAATCTGAAAAATTTCCTGAGTACCAATAGGAACCGTTTAAGAAATCATGTGTCTTAAGCGGTATTGATGCTTTACCTGTTACTTCTCCGGTCTGATCCAGGAAGTAAAGAATAAGTTCTTTGGCTCTTGAATCCGGATAAAAATACCACGGTCCTATAGTTTCTCCNAGACCGGAATCGGCTACCCACTTCTCCCCTTCTTCTGTAACAAGCCTTACGTAAATTTGGATTGTGTAATTGTCNTGAACATCAAGAAAGTTAAATATCTGTCGCGGTGCTGAGGGATCACGTAAAATTATCGAGGTATCGAATAGATTAAGACGATGATTATATTCTTTGAGGCGTGCGTTTATAAATCCTTTGTATGGAAGAGTGGTATCTTCAAGTGGTTCTAATGTGACGAGATTATTGAGAGTCCNATTAGCAATATCAAGCACCGCAAACTTATCATTGGAATTATTTAACTCTGCAAATTCAAGTGATGATACTTTGTAGAAGATTGCCAGTTTCGTAATGTCGCCTTTTATGTCAGAGTCGGATCTCTGAGCNACTTTAAGATAGGTGGAAAAAGTTATTTCGGTATCTTCATTAANTCTTAAATTAAAGTCGTAAAGATCNCAGGCTACAAATGAATCAATTTGTTGTATTTCTCCTACATAAGGGATTCCATACCCTATGGAGTGATAGGTAGANTGATATTTAAACAGATTTTTTTTAGTATCAAAATTTACTCCCTGATCGTATCTCCAGATTGGAGTTGAAACAAAAATATCAATCCCTGTTATTATNTCTTCCCAAATATCAGGTATCTGATTTCTATTTTTCCANAGAATATCAGCGTTGAATGATGATAATACCAGTTTGGTNCCGGCCTTATTAGTTCCGGAAAATAGTATGGCGGGNGCATATTCTGAGTTGGGTATCATTAATTGAGGGTCTGAGATATATGCATACGAGCCATCGAATAATCTGACNGCATATCTCAAGAAGAATGGATATATAAATTTAGAATTCTCATGAGCCTCATTGGTATATTTATTTAANGATCCAAGTAGGGATTGTAAGGATTCAGGAGTATATTTTATAACTGTGCGAACTTGCTCGCCATCAGCGGTTTCGGAATTATCAATACCGGTCATGAATGTTATATTACCAGCCTCTCTATGCTCATATTTAAAGTCTAGGTGGCGGAAANATATTTGAAAAGCAAGATCAGTCCATTCTTCTTGAGGGGTAAATGAGCCTTCGATAATGTATTCAGTTGTAAGTTCTCGTGCTGTCCAATATAATTGTTCGTATTCAGTTGTCCCCTTTTTCTTACCTAAAATTCTCAGGNNNACNNCGNNTCTNCCNATAAGAGGTTGCCATGCAAATTTATATTCCTTACCTGCTTCGAGTATAATAGAGGTGTCAAAAGGGATAGGATGTGTAGCCACAAANTCGCTGGAGATATTGGGAAATGGATAATTTTCTCGTNAAAAATCACCCTTTGAAACTGAAAGATCATAAGATTTTATGCAGAGTGTTTCCCAGAAATCGTCAGGNGTATANATGTCNTCATTCTCTGCNGGNCTTATCTCAAAATTACCGTCTCTTTCTTCGGAAATATNATAGTTGAGTTTCAACCCAAAATCAATAGGAATATCAGGAATTTTGGATCCGAGATATACATAAGTATGATCAACTGCTACAAATCGTATATAGTGAAGTCCACTATCTGAGGAAACTATGAGGATATTCCCCATAGCAGCGATATCGATAATACGTAGGGTNTCTTGCGGTAAAGAAAACGGAATAGGNTCAGNGAAAATATCATTATCGGNGGCTACCCATTCAATTTTAACTTTGTCTTTAGAATATGATATGTAGTTATTGCANACAGANGTTTTATGAAGAAATGCATTTTCATAATTGAGTTTAATGTCAGTTATCTTGGGAGGGAGTANAGGTTTTANCGCNCCATCTTCGNGGATNAGATTGATTGCGACTGCCAATTCNCCGTCCTGACATTCGTANTCGGACGGCTGTGCCGAGTAGCCATTGTATTTTATNTCTNTGTTATTCNCCATANTGTTGTTTTTTTATAGGTGGTTCATNAAGCCTTACGGCAAGTCATAGNGGTTGCANGGTTATAATTGGGACATACANCACTCCGTTTTTCTCAAACGCTTCTCCTGCCATATAGGAAACACGTTCAGATNTAACACCTNCGGAATTAAATAGAGNGCGACACAACCGNACGGAGTTAGCGCAGTAGTTCTCGCCNCCNCCACGNTTTGANCGATAGCATTGCGCCTCATATCGGTAATTGGTATNCTGATAGCGGACGGCATAGAGAAGATACTCACCGTCATTTACAGCGATATTGATAGNGTCACCCGGACGCAACGACAATATCCGCGCNACACGAGATGNAATGCGGATANTGCCGTTTCTATNAAAAGAAATGTCGGGTCNGCGAGTATGTTCCAAGAGTTTAATCATCGGTTAAAGATAGTTGCTTTTATAGGTTCTGACGTTTTAAGTTTAGAAAAAAAGGACGCGTATTATTATTGAAGATATTTTTTACATTTAAATCCTTTGCGCGGAGAAAAGTCTGCAAATGTACAAGATTTGAAAATCATNGGTTTGTTTACGTANTGAGCGAGNTCTTTTTCATATTGNGTTGGAATACGTTTGTTTTCAAAGTCTCGGTATGGCATGACGTATGGTTTTATACCNAAAGAGCGTAAAGTTTCTATACGGTACATATCCTCATCNATTGTNGAGTTAAAACCNACTAACACGTAGCACATTATTTTATATGGTTTGATATAGCGGGTGACCTCNCTGAGTTTGCCGGTGAGATCGAGAGTAGGTAAATCCCATGCTATATGAATGTTTCGATGNAGGCGTAGTTTNTTNAGCCAATANGCCTGCTCCTCGTTCATNATNCNAATATCAACTCCATGAAGATTTACTTTCTGCTTTGTTGCGAGTANGTAATCAATNGCAGACTTCCATTCNGGATTAGCNAAGAAGTTNTTATCNANNACNTCTATATGCTTGCCNTTGGGATTNAGTTGCAAAGGCTCTACNGGGTGNATAGCACCCTCTTTNTCATGCACAAGGCAGAACGGACAATGCCGGATGCAACCACGNGAGAAGAATTGGATCGAGAACGGATATTGCGGATATAGCGAGTAGTCCATAGCGGTTGACTGCTCCACCTCNATAGGCAGACGTGAGCGAACNTCATAACCGGTGCCTCCCTTAATTACCTCGCAATNCCAAGGGAACGTATCATCGGGAGTAAAAGTAAATATCTTTGACTTATAAATGCGGTCATAATCACCTCCAAACATCGGGTCAGCCCATTCTACGCTATCTCCATGTGCTTTATGCCATGCCGACAAGCGCATGAGNGCGAGATTTGGGAAGTTATGCCCATCTACATCTACGAGACCTATTTTCATGTGAAAATGTATTGAATGTTGAAATGAAACTCCTGGCAGAGCCGGACGGTTGGAATGTATGCTTGCGGTTGCTTCTTTGTTCAAAAGATGTGTTCATAAGTCATCCACATTAAAAAGTGATTCAAGCAATGATACTCTTGAATTGCCGATGAGAATATCAAACTTCAACTCGGCTTTTGACCGAAGTTTAGATTCTTTATATCTTTCTTGCACCTTACTTTTCGGCACGATGCAGAAGTCCTTACAGAGCCACGACATGAATTGAACGAGATAATCCTCGGTTGAACTGATTACCTCATTCTTCAGGCAATTAGACTCTGGAATATCTTTTGCCATAAGCACACCATATTCGTGTGCTATCTTCTTTATCTCTTCGGGGGTTGGCATATTATTCTCCTTTATAGATTTCTTCACCAAAGATTGTTTTCAAGATGTAGAACCAACCCTCAAAACTTATGTGTGAGTGGTTGAGATAAGTTCTTACCACATCTTCATGCAATTCTTTTATTGCTTCTTTCTGTTCCTCTGTCAACGTGGAGGGGTCAATTATCGGTTTACTCATTTTATTCTAATCATTAATACGTTATCCTTGTAGAAGCCATAGTTCGTTTCAAGAATATCGGGTTCGGCTTCAAAAATCATATAGATTCCGAGAGTCCCCATTTGACACTTTTGATGTTCTACCACAACCTCCATATTTTCCGGATATTTGGAGAGTTCGGATATAAGTTCTTTTACTGTCATTGCTTATTTTGTTATTGGTTCAATATTGCTGATTTTCCAAAAAGTTGTGTAGGGGTTGGCGTTGCCGCGATACACACGCACTTCTACGAGGTCATGAGAGAAAAAGCACCTCACAGTCCCTCTATTGCGAGAGATTTTGTTTCGCACCTCCATCATAGGTTTTATATCTTCTGCTTTCATTTCTTCCTTTTAAGTTGTTGTAGTTCTTGTTTTCTTGTTTCTTTCCTATGCTCTGCGTCATAGGTGTTGTGGCACTTCTGACATAGAGCGCGGAGATTGGAGGGGTCGCAGTTCTCGGGAGTGTGGTCTAAGTGAGCGATTGTGAGGATAATCTTCACCTCCTTGCCCGTTTTCGGATTGAGACGCATAGAGTAATTCTCTACGCCACAGAACTCACATCGGTGTCCGGCTCTCTCCAATATTGAGGTTCTTATCTGTTTCCAATTCTTAGGATAGCGCGAGCGGTTTTCAGGTTTTATCGGCATAGGTCATTCGGTTATTAATCCTACAATATGGTTATTGCTCTCTTTGCAGAGGATTGTTTCACCGTTTTTGAGGTGTACGACCTTGCTATCAATATATCCTATGGCATCAACATTGACGAACAGCGGTGATTCTTCAAAATCCTTTTCAATGTCGTCATATTCAATCCTGGTAAGCCAAATAAATCTGCTCATACTCCCTCCTTGTCAAAGTCCATTATGTTGTCGGCGGTAATATTTCTCATTGGAGAAAAATCATCCATTTTATAATATATCTCCTCGTTATCCTTTAGCACAATGGATAAGCCTTCAATCTCACATCCACATGGCTCTATGTGAGCATCAAACTCCCTCAGAAGCGACTGCAAGCGCGTGAGGAAAGCGGTGCGACGGTCAAGAGGTTGGATGGGTTCAACATCTGAGGCTGGGAGTGTTAGAAACACCCCGTATCTACTGAATGACACATATAACTCATCATCGTCAATGTCCTC
>NZ_JAAVCB010000003.1:0-37276 GCF_014802555.1 Clavibacter sp.
CTCAACGGCCGACCACGCAAAACGCTCGACTGGGACACCCCAGCCGAGCGAATGCGTGCTCTACTGACAACCATCTAAATCATCAGGTGTTGCGACGACCACGAGAATCCGCCAAGGCGCACGGCAGGGGGCCTCGTCGCTCGCCAGGCCGATCGCATCCGCTGGGAACGACGAGCCCGCTCGGGCCCTTGCCCCTCCTACGGTCCTCGGTGATCCGTTCGGGACCGCCGCGCGGACGCTCGCCCCCTGGAGAACCCGTGCACGTCATGCCCCCGCCTTCTCGTCCCGGCATCGCCGCTGTCGCCGCGCTCGCCCTCGTCGTCGCCCTCGCCGCCCCCACCGCCGCGCAAGCTGCGGTCTCGCACCCCGCCAACGGGCGGGTCGACGAGGTGAACGTCCCCCGGGACGCGGTCACCGGGTTCGGGGGTGGCACGATCTTCGCGCCCGAGGTGTCCGGCGGCGCGCGCCTCGGTAGCGTCGTGGTCGTGCCGGGCTTCACCGATTCGCAGGCCGACATGCGGTGGTACGGAACCGACCTCGCGGCGCTCGGCTACGTGGTCTTCACCATCGATACCCTCGCCACCACCGGCTTCCCCCAGCGCCGAGCGGAGGAGACGCTGGCAGCTGCGGATTACCTCACCGGCGCGAGCGCCGCGAAGGGCGAGGTGGATCCTGCCCGAGTGTCCGCCCTCGGCTACTCGATGGGTGGGGGTGCGGTCCTCGAGGCCGCCGAGGCGCGTCACACGCTGAAGGCGGTCGTCGCCCTCATGCCGTTCGGACTGCGCACCTCCTATGCGGCGGACACGACCCCGTCGCTCATCATCACGGGCCAGAACGACCGGCTCGCCATCCCGTTCCTCATGGGTCGGCGCATGTACGGGTCCATCGCGGCCCCGACGCCCAAGCAGTACCTGGAGCTCCGCGGTGCGGATCACGGCGTCGGCCAGCGGACGCCGAACCCCACCATCCTCGACGCGGTGACGACATTCCTGCAGCGCTACGTCGACGACGATGCGTCGGCCGCCGACCGCATCTGTCCCCCGCCGCCGGCCACGGGCGCGATCAGCGCATCGGACAGCTACTGCGGTCCGGCAGGGAGCTGACCACCGGGCTCCGGGCGCTGAGGCGTCCGGGGCCCGTCGCGCGGCGGTGTGGAGACGGCCGACGCGCATGTGCCCCGCACCCTAACGTGCACTTACATGCATACCTACGGTCGGAGCACCACCGACCCCCTGCCCGTCCTCCCCGCCCGCCGCTCCGCCGCTCCCATCATGGCTTCGAGGCGTCGCCAGGCTCCTGAGCAGGCGCTCTCGAGCGCCGCGGTGCCCGTCGCCTCCAGCGCTTCGGCCGCCTCATGATGCGCGGCGCGACCCACGACCGCGATGTCGCCCGTCCGCCTCGCGCCGGAGCCGGATCCCGATGGTGGCGTGCCGTCCGCGGCCGCGCCTCGTCGCTCATCGCGGTCGCCGTCGTCGTCATCGCAAGCTTGACCGTCGCCGCACCCGCCCGCGCCGTGGATTTCGAGGCCCGGTCGGAGACGCCGATCCGCGCCGGCTCCGTGATCACGTTCTACGGCGGCAGCGGGTCCGGTTTCGCGCACCCGGTAGACCATCACTGCACAGCGGGGCCGGTGCTCGTAGCGCGGGGCATCATCTCGAACTTCACCGAATACCTGCGAGCCGTGCGCTACGTCACCATCCCCGTGCATTGCGGCGTCCAGGGGCAGAAGGCGTACGCCGGGGACGTGGAGATCGGCGCCGTCAGCTGGGAATCGCCGGATGCGGATCTGGCGGTCGTCCGGGTCGAGCCGAGCGCCGTGCGCGTCTCACAGTGCTACCACACGTCCTCGGGTCCGCGCTGCACCATCGTCACCCACTACACGCCGCGTGCCGTGGGCGAGGTGTTCGTGGCCGTGAACCGCCGGGGACAGGAACTCCCCCTGCGGGTGGCCGGGGCGAAGGTGCCGAGCGATCGCGAGGTCTTCTGCTCCAGCGGCATGGTGACCGGCGTCAAGTGCACGTGGACGACCACGCCCGAGCCTCCCGGCTGGAGGCCGACCGGGCCCCACGAGCTCATCGCCCGGACCTCCGGCGGGAACGTCCTCAACGGCGACTCCGGCGCGCCCGTCGTCAGCCAGGACGCGAAGATCATCGGCATGGTCGTCGGGAGCGGCGACGACGACGGCCCTTATCGGACGTTCATGACCTACATCCCCATCTCCTACATCCTCCAGGAGCGCTCCGCCTTCGCGCTCGCCACGTCGTGAGATCCGATGCACGCCACGTGAGCGGCTGCACCGCCGACTCCCGCCCATGCCGAGCCTCCCCGCTCCCCGCTCCCCGCTCCCCGTTCCCCGCTCCCCGCTCCCCGCTCCCCGCTCCCCGCTCCCGAAGCACGAGGTCCTTCCTGATGCCTGCTCTCCTTCCCGTCCTCCACCGCCGTCGTCTGAGCGGCCCCTACCCGACGAACAGCCCCGTCACCGGGAGCCAGCGCGCGCGACGGCCTCGGCGGTCGTCCGGTCCGACGCGATCGCTGCCGTTGCTCGCGATCCTCGTCGGTCTCGTGGTCGCCGTCTCCTGCCTGGTCCCGGACGCTCCGGCGCAGGCGGTCGACCGGTGGGCCCGCTCGCAGCTGCCGGTCCATGCGGGGTCGGCCCTGGTGATCGCCGGCGCACAGTCCGGTTTCGCCCATGGCACGGACCAGGACTGCACAGCCGGCCCGGTCCTCAAGGGCACCGGCCTGATCGCGAACCTCTCGCAGTACCAGCGAGCCGTGCGGTTCGTCGCGATCCCGAAGCACTGCGGCGGACGTGGGCCGAGGGGGGGTCTTCGCAGGAGGGACGGAGATCGGCAGCATCATCTGGGAGTCGCCGGACGCCGACCTGGCCATCATCCGCGTCGAGCCCAGGACGACGACCTCTCCCGTCTGCCATACCGGCTCCTGGGCATCGGGGTGCTCGCTCGTGTCCCACTACGAGCAGCGCGCATCGGGAGACGTGTTCATCGCGACCAACCGGAACGGTCAGGAGCTGGCGCTGCCGGTCACGGGAACCAAGACACCGAGCGATCGCGAGTTCTTCTGCATCAGCGGGTCCAAGAGCGGGGCCAGGTGCACATGGGAGAACGTGGCTCGACCGCCTCTGTTCCGCGTCGGGTCACACGAGCTCGTGGCCGAGACGTACCGAGGCAACCTCGCGCACGGTGACTCCGGGGCCCCGGTGTTCGGTCGCGACCGGAAGATCATCGGCATGGCCATCGGCGTGGGCGAGGAGAACGAGGATTTCGCGACCTACACAGCGTACATCCCCATCGGCTACGTGCTGGCGGAGCAGCCGTATTATGCGGTGGCCACGGACTGAGTGCTCTGTTCCGACGGGCCGCCCTCCACGCGCCGTCACGTGACCCAGACGGATCCGCTCGGATGGTGCGGCGTCATGCAGCGCTGACCCCGGCGGCCGGAATGCCGCCGGCCGGGATCGGATCCATGTGCCCGAGCTCGAGCACGTTGCCGTCGGGGTCGCGGAGCTGGCGCTGGTATATGAAGCCGAGGTCGACGGCGGGGCGGGCCTCGGATCCGCCGGCGTCCAGGCCCGCGGTCGCGCGCGCGTCGACGTCCTCGCGGCTGTCGAGCATGACCGCGGTGATCGCCGCGGCGCTCGACGACGGATCGCCCACCGGCACGTCGAGGAACGACTGGAAGAAGTCGCGCGTGAGGAGCATGAACGCGCTGCGGTCGGCCTCGACCACGAGGCACGCGGCCTTCTCGTCGGTGAAATCGGGGTTCACGGCGCAGCCGACGGCCTCGTAGAAGGCGATCGCTCGGGGCAGGTCGGTGACGGGCAGGTTGACGAAGATCATGGGCATCGGTCTCTCCTTCGAGACGGTCGGCGTCGATGCGATCAGCGTCCCGTCCCCGGAGGGCCCGGTCAAGGGACGTGGCTACCGGTTCCGCTACCGTCCGCGCCGCTTCCGCCGCAGCGACCAGCGCAGCAGGATCCCGCCGACCACGACGAACGCCCCGCCGGCGACGAAGCCCAGCACGCGCTGCTCGGGATGGAGGGCGCCGAAGGCGATCGCGACGACCCCCGTGATCACGAGGTACAGGTACTGGTCGCGCATCATCGACGATGCCAGGCCCTCGGGTTCGTCGTCCGTCATGATCACAGCCTGGCAGTGCTGTCGCGTCCCCCTGCATCTCCCGCGGATTCGACGTTCCTGACGCTATGATGTGAGCGTCAGGATCGGAGGACCCATGTCCCGCGCTCAGCCCCACCACGAGCAGCCGCCGTCCCCCATGAGCGCTCTCGATCCCCTCCAGCGCAGCACGCTCCAGGCCTACAGCCGAGCCGTCGCCCCTGGCGCCCCCTCGGACTTCGAGCTCTTCATCGCACGACAGACCGCCATCTACACGGAGACCGCGGCGCTCTCCGAGGTCCTCGCCCGCCAGGCCGAGCCGCTCCCCACGGGGGTCGTGAGCAGCCTCAACGACACCGAGGTCTTCTGGCGCGACATCGAGGCGGAGTTCGGGTTCCTGACGAGCACGGAGGTGTCCGTGGCCCTCGGCGCCCGGCCCACCCGCGCCTACGCGAGCGACCTCCGGACCGCGGGGCGCATCCTCGGGCTCCGACGCACCAACAGGTACGTCTACCCGGGCTTCCAGTTCCACACGGGGACCGTCCGGCCGGTAATCCCCCGCCTGATCGCGCTCGGCACGGAGCACGAGCTGGAGGCGCGGGATGTCGTCGCCTGGCTCTGCCGCCCGACGACCTACCTCCGCGGAGAGGCTCGCCGACCCGTGGACCGCATCGACGAGACCTCCGTGATCCTCGACGCGGCGGCGCGCGCCTGGGACGTCGCCTGGTGACGGTGCCGACCGCGCCGTCGCCGTTCACGTCGATCGACGAGATCGTGCCGGCGGGGATGGGGATCCACCGCATCCACTCCGCGCGCTTCGGGCCGGCCGAGTTCAATCCGGGCATCGGCGGACCGACGCGCTTCGCGTTCTTCGGCGAGCCGGTCATCCCGGTGCTCTATGCAGGCGACACCGAGGACGTCGCCGTCTGCGAGACGATCCTCCACGATGTGCCCCTGAGCGGCGGAGTCGTCGGGGGCAGGGAGGTCGTCGGGCGGCGCTGCTCGCGGTTGATCGCGATTCGGGATCTCCGTCTCGCCTCGCTCGTCGGAGGTGGGCCCCGTGCGCTCCGCGTGCGCGCGGATTCCGTGTGCGCGACGGACGCGGCGGACTACCCGCAGACCGTCGCCTGGGCCGCGGCAGCGCATGCGGCGGGCTTCGAGGGTCTCGCCTACCCGTCCCGGCAGGCCGCGGGCCGCCGCGCGATGGTGCTCTTCGGTGATCGCGTGTCACCCGCCGACCTCGAGCCCGATCCGGCGTACCGGTGGTGGTTCGACGACGTGGACGGCTTCGCGAAGCTCTACGAGATGTGCCGACCGCTCGGCGTCACTGTCCTGCGCTTCGCCTGACGCCGCGGGAGCACAGCACGACGGCGGGCACTCCCGGCGAGGAGCGCTCGCCGTGATGCGGAGCAGTGGGTCGGCGGGTCAGCGCTTCTTCAGCGCCCCCGTCGACCACAGCGCCACCGCGATGAGCACCGGCTGGAAGAACAGGCGGCCGAGGCGCTTGCCGTCGGTGTCGAGGCCGAAGCCGTCGCGCTTGTGCACGTACTGCGCGATGTTGCCCGGGAAGATCGCCGTGAAGAACGCGGCGGCCGCCCAGCCCGCGAGGCCGCGGCGGGAGCGCGCGAACAGCAGGGCGGAACCGAGCGTGATCTCGGCCACGCCGGATCCGCTGACGGTCACGTCCTCGGGCACCGGCAGCGACTTCGGGACCTGCGCGCGGAACTCGTCCCGCGCGACCGTGAGGTGCGAGATGCCGGCGAAGGCGAGGAACGACCCCAGCACAACGCGGCCGGCGGTGCGCGGGAAGGACGTGCGGACGACGCCGGCCATCAGTCGTCCGAGACCGTGACGGTGACCTCGATGTTGCCGCGGGTCGCGTTCGAGTACGGGCAGACCTGGTGGGCCTGGTCGGCGAGCTCCTGCGCGAGGTCGTGCTCGACGCCGGGGATCACGACCTCGAGGTGCACGGCGAGCTGGTAGCCGCCCTGCCCGTTGGATCCGATGCTCACGCGGCTGCCCACGCTGGAGTCGGCGATCTTGACCTTGCGCGCGCGGGCAACGCCCTGGAGCGCGGAGTGGAAGCACGCGGCGTAGCCGGCGGCGAAGAGCTGCTCGGGGTTCGCGCCCTCGCCGGATCCGCCCATCTCCTTGGGGATGGAGAGGTCGAGGGCGAGGTCGCTGTAGCTGACGGCCACGCGGCCGTCGCGGCCGGCTCCCGTGGCGAGGGCCTCCGCGGTGTAGAGGGCGTCCATGTCGGTTCCTTCCGTTCGTGGCCGCTCGTGGCGGCCGTGGGTGGGGATGGGTGGTGCGGATCAGGGGGTGCCGGCGCGCGCCGACGCATCGGCGGGCCGGATGGCGGGCTCCGCGAGCGCCTCCGCCGCGGTCTCCTGCATCCCCGCGGTGAGCAGGTGCAGGGCCGTGAGGAGCTGGCGCGCACGGTCGAGGTCGAGGCCCATGCCGCGGATGATCGCCGCGGGCACGTGCGCGAGCTCCGCCCGCACGGTGCGGCCGCGCTCGGCGAGCGAGACCGTGACGACGCGCTGGTCGGCGGAGATCCGGCGCCGCGTGATGAAGCCGGCCTCCTCCATCCGCGCGAGCAGCGGCGACAGCGTGCCCGAGTCGAGGTCGAGCTGCTGCCCGAACTCGGTGACCGTGCGGTCGTCGCCCGACCACAGCAGCACGAGCACCAGGTACTGCGGATACGTGAGACCCCACGGCGCGAGGAGCGCGCGGTACGCCTGGGTGGTGGATCGCGACGCCGTGTAGAGCGAGAAGCACACCAGCTCGTCGGCGATGCGCGCGGGCGGCGCGGTCTCGTCGGCGGGCGGGCAGCTCTCGGTCTTGGGCATGCGTCGAGCCTCGCACGGAACAAGGTTGTGCGCAATTCATCTCGGCTGATGCCCAGGCCGCGCGCGCCGCCGCGTACCCTGGAGCGACATGATCACGAGACGAGAGGCCGCGCTGCGGCTGGGCATCCCGCTGGAGATGGCCACGCGCCACGGCATCGGGAGCCGCGTCCCCGAGTCCGAGATCGCCGCGATGGATGCAGATCCGCCCGCCTGGCTCGCCCAGTCCCGCGCGAACGCGACCGGCAAGCGGCCCGTCTGGGTGCAGCTGACGTGCGAGGTCTGCGGCTTCACCGAGGCCGTGCGCCCGAAGAAGTGGTGGCCGGAGTTCTCCTACCTCTCCTGCGAGCGACACTCCCCCGACGAGCTCCCCGAGCCCGCGCTCGGCCTCGCCCGGCGCGAGGTCGACGGCATCGGCAGCCGGTTCGTGGGCGTGGCGGACGAGCGGGCGTAGGAGCGCCATCGGTCCCGAACCGTCGCATGCGACGTTCCGGCCAGCGTGCCCGACACGAAGAGAGGGACCCCGCCATGCGGCGGGGTCCCTCTGGTGTCGATCGCGAGCTACGCGCTCGTGGCCAGCTTCTTGATCCAGTCCTCGGTCTTCCGGCCGCGCTTCTTGTCGACCATGATCCGGATCCGCGCTGCCGAGGCACGTTCTGCGTCGCTGATGGGGTCGGCCTCACCGGCCTGGATGCGCTTCTCGAGTGCGCTCGGGCTCGGGTTCCTTTGCTCCATCGTCATGGCGGTACCTCCTTCATCCATTGTCAACGCGTGTGGGGATGGTGTCCACCTCAGGTGGATGGACGCCGGAAGCAGATACCGCGCTGCTCCTCCGCTCCTCATCCAGTCGTGACGACGAGGTCACAGCGTCGATCATCTCCGCCTCGGTCGTCGTCGCCTCCGCTACGAGCACCTCGATCGCGGCGAGCCCCACTTCGCGATCGGCCTCATCCGATGACATGACCAGATCGAGAGCCCACTTCGCTCGATCCCACCATTCCTGGCGCTCCGCCGACCGTCGCGACACCCGCGCCGCCACCGTCGCGGCGCCGTAGGCGAGGCCGGCTCCGATGAGCGCGAAGATGCCGGCGGCAGGAGGCCCCGTCCAGAAGTCCCTCACGAAGGACTCGTCCACCACGCCGCGCGCGAGGAGCCCGACCACCACTCCCGCCAGAGCACCGCAGACGACGGCCACAGCCGCGACCGCACCGAGCCGCTTGATCACCAGAGCCCCTCCTCACCGTGTCCCAGCGTCGGACCATATGCCTCGCCACCGTCATCGCCGGATCCAGCTGACTGCTGCCCGCCTCGCCGCACACGGCAACGGAGCCGAACCGGGAACGGGGTCCTCTCGCCCGTGGATGCCTGGCGACGGTTCTGCCATGACCTTCGGGGCCGGGATGGCCTCACCTCCGTCAGGCCGCGATGATCTCCTCGGTCGCGCCCGCGACGGCACCCGCGTATGCCGCCGCGCCCTCGCGAAGCGCCGGGCAGTGCTCCGGCGTCGGGTGCAGGCAGATGTCGATCACGCGGTTCAGCTCCTCGCGGGCGCGCTCGAGCTCGGCGATGGCCGCGGTGATCCGGTCGCGCTCGGAGCGCAGGAGCGCGAGCGACTCGGGCGCGGCGACGCCCGAGTCGACGCTCGGGAGCAGCTGGCGGATCGTGCGGCTCGGGAGGCCCGCGGCGAACAGCTGCTGGATGAGCTGCACGCGCTCGACCGCGGCCTCCGGGTAGACGCGCTGGCCGCTCGTGGTGCGCTCCGCCGGCAGCAGGCCCTGCTCCTCGTAGTACCGGAGCGCCCGCGTGCTCACGCCCGCTCGTCCCGCCACGTCGCCGATCCGCAGCATGCCGCCCTCTTCCCTCGTGATGGTGATGGTGATGGTGATGGTGATGGTGATGGTGATGGTGATGGTGATGGTGATGGTGATGGTGATGGTGATGGTGATGGTGTTCCCGTCGATCCGCCGGGCGGACTTGCCCTTCACGTCGACGTCAACTCCTAGCGTAGGCCGCGCCGCACCTCGCGAACGACGCGGGCGGCAGGAGGAAGAGCACGCATGGACATCCAGGATCAGGTCGCCCTCGTCACCGGCGCCAACCGTGGCATCGGCCGCACCTTTGTCGAGGAGCTGCTCGAGCGCGGCGCCCGCAAGGTCTACGCGACCGCGCGCCGGCCCGAGACCATCGACATCCCCGGCGTCGAGGTGCTGCGCCTCGACCTCACCGACCCGGCGTCCGTCAGCGCCGCCGCGGAGGCCGCGCAGGACGTGACCCTGCTCGTCAACAACGCGGGCATCTCCACGGGCGCCACGCTCATCACGGGCGACATGGCCGAGATCCGCCGTGAGATGGACACCCACTTCTACGGCACGCTCGGCGTGATTCGCGCCTTCGCGCCCGTGCTCGCCGCGAACGGCGGCGGCGGGATCGTCAACATCCTGTCGGCGCTGTCGTGGTTCTCGACCCGCGCGAACGGCGGCTACGCGGCGGCGAAGGCGGCCGAGTGGAACATGACGAACGCCGTGCGGCTGGAGCTCGCCGCGCAGGGCACCCTCGTCCAGGGCGTGCACCTGGGCGCGGCGGACACCGACATCATGGCCGGCTACGACGGGCCGATGATCGCCCCGCGCGACGTGGCCCGGGCGTCGCTCGACGGTGTGGTCGCGGGATCCGTCGAGGTGGTCGTCGACGACTGGAGCCGCATGGTGAAGGACTCGCTGGTCGGCGACCCGGCACCGTTCTACGAGAAGATGCGCGCGATCCTCGGCTGACCGGCGCCGGCAGAGGGCTGGCGGCCGGTCGCCGGGTCAGGCCGGTCGCCGGGTCAGAGGGACTCGAGCGCGTCGACCGCCTGCCGCACCCCGCGCTCCCGACGCATGAGCCCGCCCACCTCGGCCGCCCGCTCGCGTCGGGACAGGGCATCGCCCATCGCGGGCACGAGGGCGTCGACCGACAGGCGGCGCAGCGGGATGGGGGCGGCGGCCACCCCCTGCCGGTGCAGCTGGGCCGCCCAGAACGGCTGGTCGGCGGTGACGGGCACCACCACGGCGGGCACGCCGGCCCGGGCGACGGCGTGGGAGGTGCCGGCCCCGCCGTGGTGCACGGCGAGCGCCGCGCCCGGCAGCACCTGGTCGAACGGCGCCGACCGCACCGCCAGCACGTCGGTGCCGTGGCACTCCGCCGGCAGCGCGAGCCCACCCCACCCGGTGACCAGCAGCACCCGCAGGCCGTGGGCGCGGGCGGCCTGGACGATCGCCCGCCCCCGCGCCGACGCACCCCCTCTCGTCATGGATCCGAACGAGGCGACGACGACGGGTCCGCCGCCGAGGAAGCCCCCGACGACCGGGTCGGTCGACGCCGCCGGCGCCTCCTCGTACCAGGCCCCCGTCTGGTGGACCCGCTCCGGCCAGTCGTCGGGCCGCGGCAGCAGGTGCGGGCTCACGGCCATGAGCGTCGCGCGCGACGGGGTGCGCCCGGCGGGACGACGACCGCCCGGCAGCTCGGCCGCGGCGCGCGTGACGTCAGCGGCGAAGAGGCGCCCGGCGGCACGCGGCACGGCGTAGGTCGACCGGTTGCGCACGCCCAGGTCGCGGGTGGCCGTCGGACCGCCGGCGGCGGGGAAGCGGTCGCTGGGCGTGACCACCGGCGCGAACTCCACCAGCACGCGGGGCACGCCGAGCGCGTCCGCCGCCATCGGCGCGCTGAGGATCAGGGGATGGTGCACCACCACGTCGGGGTCGAAGGCGACCGTCTCCCGCGCCGCGGCGGCGAGCATCCGCCGCATCGCCGGCCGCACCTCCGCGCGCACGTGGCGGGCGAGCGCCCACGGCGTGCGCCCGGCCGGGGAGAGCACCCGCCGGGCGTCCAGACCGAGTCGCACGACGTCCACCCCCTCGGGCGCGACCGCGTCGTCGGGCAGGGCCAGCCGCACCTCGTGGCCGCGGGATGCGGCGTGCCGCACCAGGGCCACGAAGGGCTCCACGTCACCCCGGGTGCCGGCGGTGAGGAGCATCATGCGCATGCACCCAGTGTGGGCCCGGCAGCCGGACGGTCGGCGGCCACCCGAGCCGGGAGTAGGTTCGAGAGCGTGACCGACGGCAGCGAGCGGATGTCGCGCATCGCACCGTCGGGGATCGGCGTGGCCATGCGCCGCCTCGTGCTCATCTCGCGCCCGGTGCTGTGGATCAACACCATCGGATCCGGGCTCGTCGCCGTGTGGCTCACCGGCGCGCTGTTCGACATGCGGGCCCTGCCGCTCATCCTGTGGCTCACGCTGCCGTTCAACCTGCTGATCTACGGCGTCAACGACATCTACGACCAGGACACGGATGCGGCCAACCCCCGCAAGGGCTCCATCGAGGGCGCCCGGATCCGCCCGTCCGAGGTGCGGCTCATCGCCTGGGCCGTCGCCACCGTCAACGTCCCGTTCCTCGTCTACTTCCTGCTCGTGCTGCCGCCGCTCGCGAACGCGGCGATCCTGCTCTACGCGGGCGTGTTCGTCTTCTACTCCGCGCCCCCGCTGCGCTTCAAGGCGCGGCCCTTCCTCGACTCGCTGAGCAACGCGGCCTACGCGCTGCCGCTGGTGATCGTGCCGGCGGCCCTCGGGGTCGCGCCGGTCTGGCCGGCCGTCCTCGGCCTGATGGCCTGGAGCGTGGCCAAGCACGCCTTCGACGCGGTGCAGGACATCGTGGAGGACCGCGAGGCGGGCATCACCACCAGCGCGGTGCGGCTCGGTTCCCGCGGGACGGCCCTGTGGAGCGGGGCCTGGTGGATCCTCTCGGCGGCGCTGTTCGCCGTAGTGAGCGTGCCCGTGGCGGCCGTCGACCTGCTGATCGCCGGCATCCTCGTGGTGCGCCTGCTGCGCGACCCGCGGCCGGAGACCGGCCACCGCCTCTACCGCCTGTCGGTCGCCTTCCCGTACATCGCGGGGACGCTGCCCGGGGTGCTGCTCATGGTCGCGATCGTGTTCGGAGGGTATCCATGAGCCGCATCGTCGTGGTCGGCGGCGGGATGGGCGGGCTCACCGCCTCCGCGCTGCTCGCGCACGCGGGCCACCGCGTCACCCTGCTGGAGGCCTCCCCCGAGCTCGGCGGCAAGAGCCGGCGCATCCATCTGGGCGAGGACCGCATCGACACCGGGCCGTCGCTGGTGACGTTCCCGGCGGTGTGGGACGAGCTGCTGCGGCGGCTCGGCGACGGCGAGCGCGCGCCCGAGCGGACCCGCGACGCCGGCCGGCTCGACCTGGTGCGGATGGCCGAGGTCGGCCGCTACTACTTCGACGGCGAGGAGACCTCCCTGCCGGTGGCGCCGGATCACCCCTGGTACCCCGCCTGGCGACGGTTCTCCGACATCCACGCGCCCCTCGCCGACGACGTGACCGAGCTGCTGCTCGCCGACCCCCTCGACCGGGCGGCACTCCCGGCGCTGCGCCGGCTGCTGGACGTCTACGGCTCCCGCCTCACCACGCGCGCGTACCTCGACGGCCTGCCGTGGCTGCCCGACGGGCTGCGCGAGATCATCGCGATCCACACCCTCAACGCGGGCGTCTCGCCCGCGCGCACCCCGGCCCTCTACGCGAGCATGCCGGCGATCATGGCGGAGACCGGCGCGTGGGTGCCGCGCGGCGGGGTGTACGAGATCGTGCTCGCGCTGGGCCGGCTGGCCGAGGCGGCCGGGGTGGAGATCCGCACCGGCGAGGCCGTCACCCGCATCGAGCGCGGGTCGGTCACCACCGACGCCGGCCGCTACCCCGCCGACCTCGTCGTCAGCGCCCTCGACGCCGACCGGCTCGCCACGCTGACGGGCCCGTCGCGGATCCCGACGCTCCCCCGCCTACGGCCCCGCACCCTCTCCCGCTCGGGCATCGCGCTGTACGGCGCGCTGCGGGAGGAGCTGCCCGCGGGGATCGCGACGCACAGCGTGGTGCTGCCGACGAAGCCCGCCGCGCTGCACCGCAGCCTCGAGGCGGGCGACGAGCCGGCGGACACCATGGTGTTCGTCAACCAGTACCGCGCGGGCGAGGTATACCCGAACCCGCGCAGCACCGTCGGCATCCTGCTCACCGCACCCGCGGACGGCGGTCGCTACACGGCCGAGCACCCCTTCGTGCGCCGCGAGGTCGACCGCGTCTCATCCGCGATGGGGCTCGACGGGCCCCTCACCGACCTCCTCGACGAGCAGACGGTGCTCGATCCGCGGTACTACGGCGAGGGCGGCGAGCCGCACGGCGCGCTCTACGGGGCCGCGCGGCCGCCGTGGCTCAGCGGTCCGTTCCACCGCCCCTCGTACAACGACCCCTGGCGGCCGTGGCTGTGGCGGGTCGGCGCGTCGGTGCACCCCGGCGGCGGGATCCCCGCGGTGGTGGGCGGCGCGATGATCGCGGTGACGCGGCTGCTCAAGTCGCACCGGGCCTGACGCGGGGGCGGCTACGGCAGCGGCTGCCGCTGCCGCTGCGGCTACCTCGGCGGGCGTGTCGGCGACGGCACGCGGGACGATTCGTCGACGCGAACGTGGACGGCGTCGCCGCGCAGGTCGAAGAGCAGCGCCGTGCCCACGGGGTAGACGTCGCGCAGCTCCTCGGGCGCGCCGAAGTTCACGAGGAACTGCGCGGACGCGCCGATCGCGCCCGCCGCGCATCCGCCGCCCATGGTCGATTCGAGCGCGGCGCGCGACGGCTGCACGGAGAGGCACTCCCCGCGGACATGCGGGTAGGCGGAGCGGTCGTTCTCGAGCCGCACGAGGGTGAGGCCGTGGAAGCGGGCTGATCCGGTCTCCGCGCCACCGAAGTAGTCGCGCATGTAGACGGGCAGCGGCTGGTCCGGGTCGAAGCGGACCACCGCGACCTCGCGCCCCGCGGGAGCGGTGACCGCCGAGACGACGACCGCGGTGAGCGCCACCGCCACGGCGACCGAGGCGGCCCAGAGGATCGCGAGGCGGCGGGTGGACAGGAGGCGGGGGGTGCGAGGTGATCGGCGAGCTCGTCGTCGCCGTGCGGGCCGTCGCCCCGGCCGGATGCGGACACGATCGCGCCCCGCGGTCCGGTGGGGGCCGCCGCCGCGCGCTCCTCGAGCACGCACAGCCGCGCGACGTCCACCGGATCCGCGTCGCGGCCCGGCCCGTATGCCCGACGCCGCAGCTCGGCCAGCTCCGCGCGCTCGGCCGTCGGCGCCCCGGCGTCCGGGTCCGCGGGCTCGTGGGGATCCATCTCCCGATCCTGTCACCGCGGGCGACCGGCGACCGGCCCACCGGCCCACCGGGCGACGGGCCACTGCGCCGTCCATCCGGCGACCGAGCCTGGTCGCCCGTCGACCGCGCGCCTACGCTCAGCCCATGCTCACCGAGACGGATCTGCGGCTCCCCGACGGCCGCGCGCTGCACTGCTACGACACGGGGCCCGGCGACGGCGCCGACCTCGTGGTCGTCTACCACCGCGGGCACCCCGAACGTCGGGCCTCCGCCCGCGCCGCTCGTCGAGGCGCCCGCGGGCCGCGGCATCCGGTGGATCTCGTACGACCGGCCGGGGTACGGCGGATCCACCCGGCACCCGGGCCGCACGGTCGCCGACACGGCAGCCGACGACGCGGCCCTCGCCGACGCGCTCGGCGTCGAACGGTTCGCCGTGCTCGGGCACTCCAGCGGCGCGGTGCTCGCGCTGGCCACCGCGGCCGCGCTGCCGGCGCGCGTGCTCGGCGCGCTGAGCGTCTCGCCGCTCGCACCCGTCGCCGCCGAGGGCATCGACTGGTTCGCCGGCATGCACGCGGGCGGGGAGCGGGAGCTGCGCGCGGCGGTCGCGGGGCGGGAGGCGCTCGAGGAGGAGCTGGCCGCGTCGACGTTCGACCCGGCGATGTTCACCGACGGCGACCTGCGCGCGCTCGAGACCGACTGGGCGTGGTTGGACGGGGTCGCGTCGCACGGCCTGGACGCGGGCCCCGGCGGCATGGTCGACGACGACCTCGCGCTCGTCGCCGACTGGGGCGTCGACCTCGCGGACGCGACCGCGCCGGTGATCCTGCTGCACGGCGACGCCGACCGGATCGCGCCGGTCGCCCACGCGCGCTGGCTCGCCGACCGTGTGGCGGGCGTCGAGCTCGTCGTCCGCCCGGGCGACGGCCACATCTCGGTGCTGCGGGGCGCCGCGGACGCGCTCGCCCGGCTGCGGGAGCGGATCGCCGAGACCGCCTAGCCTGCGGGATCCACGTCCGGATGCACCCAGAACGGCGAGTAGTGGTAGCCGTCGAGATCGTCGAACTGGCGCTGGTACATGGCCGGGTACTCGTCGGTGTCGCCGATCCGCCCGCCGGCCGCGCGGGCGCGCTCGACCAGTTCGTCGACGGCCACGCGGCTGCCGAGGTCGAAGGAGAGCGTGACCTTGGAGGGCGTGTCGGGTCCGCCGATCAGCTGCTCGACGCCGCCGACGCTCGCGTAGACGTCGCGGCCGAGGAGCATGATCCGCAGGTCGGGCGCGATCGCGAAGCACGCCGAGTCGGGGCCGGACATGGCCTCGTCGCGCGTCCAGCCGAGCGCCGCATAGAAGGCGGCCGCGCGCTCGACGCTGGCGACCGGACAGGAGATGTAGAGGGTCATGCGGATGACGCTCGCGCATCGGACGCCGGCTGTCGACACCCGGTCGCGGATCGGACGACGGCGGATCCGGCCCGGAGACGGCTCTCGCCGACCCGGACGGATCCGGATCGGCGAGAGAGGGGACGTGCGGCGCGCGTCAGTGCCCGCGCGACACCCGCCGCGGCAGGGCGAACACGAGCGCGAAGGCGACGACCGCGAAGATCGCGCTGACGCCCATGGCCGATGCCGACGCATCCGTGAACGCCTGCGGCACCATCTGCGGGCCCTGGATCCCGGCACCCGCGACGCCCGCGAACAGCACGCTGCCGATGACGGCGATGCCGACCGCCGAGCCGACGCGCTGCACGGTGCCGATGACGCCGGAGGCGGCACCCGCCTCGGCCGGATCCACCGTCGCGACGATGAACTGCGCGTTCGGGGCGATGAAGAGGCCGTTGCCGATGCCGGCGAGCAGCAGCGGGACGAGGAGCATCCAGCTGTTCAGGTCGGCCGCGGCGGTGTTGAGCAGCACGAGCCACAGCCAGATCAGGCCGACGCTCACGAGCGCCGTGCCGATGACGAGCACGGTGCGGCCGAGGCGGTTCGTGAGCCGGTTGCTCTGCGAGGAGCCGACGATGCTGCCGATCGCGAACGGGATCGAGACGAGGCCCGACTCGAGCGCCGAGTTGCCGAGACCCGACTGCCAGAGGATCGAGATGGTGAAGAAGATGCTCGTGAACGCCGCGAAGTAGACCATCGCGAGGATCACGCCGCCCGTGAAGGCCGGGTGCGTGAACAGGTGCGGCGGCACGAGGACGCCCTTCGAGCGGCGCGTCTGCAGGACCTCCCACGCCCCGAAGAGCGCGAGGAGCACGACGCCGCCGGCGAGGGAGAGGTAGGTCCAGAGCGGCCAGCCCTGGTCCTGGCCGTCGATGAGCGGCACGAGCAGGGCCACGAGGCCGGCGCTCACCAGGAGGATCCCGACGAGGTCGACGCCCGAGGGGGCGGGAGCCTTGGCGGGCGCGGCCGCGCCCTGGTTCGCGCCCCCGCGCTGCCCGGACTGCGCGCGCACGTCGCCTGCGACCTGCTCGGCCACCTGGCGGCTCGGGAGCAGGAAGATCGCGGCGATGACGGTCGCGAGACCCACGGGCAGGTTCACGAAGAAGACCAGGCGCCAGCCCGACTCCTCCCCCGCGGCCTGGATGATGAGGCCTCCCACGATCGGGCCGAGCGCGGACGAGACGCCGATGACGGCGCCCATGATGGCGAACGCCTTGCCGCGCGCCTGCGGCGGGAAGAGCAGCTGGATGAAGGCGGTCACCGCGGGCACGAACAGGCCGCCCGCGAGGCCCTGCACCACGCGCGCGATCACGAGCTGGAGGTCGTCCTGCGCCACACCGCACGCGAGGCTGGCGAGCGTGAAGAGCGCGATGCCCGTCACGAACACCCACTTGTGCCCGTAGCGGTCGCCGAGGCGGCCCGCGGGGATCAGCGCGAGGCCGAACGCGAGCGCGTAGCCGGAGATGATCCAGCTCAGCGTCGACTCGGAGGCGTCGAGGCTCGTGCGGATGGTGGGCAGCGCCACGTTCACGATGGTGGTGTCGAGCAGCGCGATGAACATGCCGGCGAGCAGCACGATGAGCGCCTGCCAGGCGCGGCGCGAGACGACGGGCGCGGCGGGCCGGCCCGTCACCGATCGGGCTGATGCGGTCGTATCGGACATGGACGCGAGTCCTTTCGTGCCGTCACTCGGGACGGCGGTGGTACGGGCGGATCCAGCTCGACGGGCAGGGTGCATGCGGGGGGACACCCGACCGGAGCGGGTCGGGTGGCTCGACGCGAACGGCTGAGCCCGAGCGGATCCGCGTCGGTGCGGGAGGACGGCCGGGCGGAGGCACCCGTCCACACAGTCTGCCACTGGTTGACCCATGCGGCGCATCTCGTCGCCCGGTCGCGGAGCCGCCGTCCCGGATGCGGCACACGGCGGGCCTGGGGAGGATCGCGACGGGCTAGAAGCCGCACCCCTAGGTTGGCTCCGCGACCTGATCCGAATCCGTCGCCATCGCTCCTCCCGCGTGACCTGCCCGGCGCTCGGCGTCCGCCCACCCGCCCCTCGTCCTGCTCGGAGGCGCCGTGTCCCGTCGCGCTCGTCGCTCCCCCTTCCGTCCCGCCCTCCTGGCCGTCCTCGTCGCGGGGGCGCTCGGGGCGGTCCCGCTGCCCAGCGCGGTCGCCACGCCGGGAAGCGCCGCCCCGGTCGTGACCGCGACCGCGACCGCCGCCACGCGCCAGATGGAGCGCCTCGGCCGCGCGCCGGAGGCCGCCCTGGTGCCGAACGGCGTCCACCTCTCCTGGCGCATGCTCGGTACCGATCCGGATGCGATCGCGTTCACGGTCTACCGGGACGGCATCCGCATCACGCCGACCCCGCTCACGAGCGCGAACGACCTCACGGACCCGAACGGCCGACCGACCTCGCACTATGAGGTGCGGAGCGTGGTCGGCGGCGTCGAGGCTCGGGTGACGGGATCCTTCGGCGTCCGCACCGCGCCCTACACGTCCGTCCCGCTCGACCGTCCCTCTGGCGGCGTCACGCCCGCCGGGGAGCGGTACGAGTACAGCGCGAACGACACGAGCGTCGGCGACGCCGACGGCGACGGCACCTACGAGCTGTTCGTCAAGTGGGATCCGAGCGACTCCAAGGACAACGGCCAGGCCGGCTACACCGGTCCCGTGCTCCTCGACGCCTACCGGATGGACGGCACCCGGCTCTGGCGCATCGCGCTCGGCCCGAACGTCCGCGCCGGCGCCCACTACACGCAATTCCAGGTCTACGACTACGACGGCGACGGGCGCGCGGAGGTCGTCATGAAGACCGCGGACGGCACGGTCGACGGACGGGGGACGGTCATCCGCGACGGTCGCGCCGACCACCGCAACGCGCGCGGATACGTGCTCTCCGGAGCCGAGTACCTCACCGTGTTCTCTGGGCTCACCGGTGCCGCGATCGACACCGTCCCCTATGACCCGCCGCGGGGCGATGTCGCGTCGTGGGGCGACTCCTACGGCAACCGCGTCGATCGGTTCCTCGCGGCCACGGCCTACCTCGACGGATCCCACCCCAGCATCGTCATGACCCGCGGCTACTACGCCCGCACGGCCCTCGCGGCCTACGACTTCGACGGCCGCCATCTCGTCCAGCGGTGGCTCCTCGACAGCAGCACTCCCGGGAACGCCGCGGCCGCAGGCGAGGGGAACCACAACCTGGCGGTGGCCGACGTCGATGGGGACGGCCGCGACGAGATCCTCTTCGGATCCATGACGGTCGACGACGACGGGCACCTGCTGTACTCGACGAAGCTGGGGCACGGCGACGCGATCCACGTCGGCGACCTGGTCCCGGGCAACCCGGGCCTCGAGGCCTTCGCGGTGCACGAGATCATGGGGCAGTCCGGCAACCGCGCCGCGACCATGCGCGACGCCGCCACCGGGCGGATCCTCTGGAGCATCCCCGGCAACCAGGACACCGGCTTCGGCCTCACCGCCGACGTGGATCCCCGCTACCCCGGCTCCGAGTCGTGGGCGTACGGCGCGGGCCCGGACGGGAAGCCCCAGGCTCAGCTGCGCGCCGCCGACGGAAGGCTCATCACGGACGCCATCCCCGACTCGCGGTTCGCGGTGTTCTGGGACGGGGATCTGCTGCGCGAGCAGCTGGGCGGCGCTTTCGACCCCGCCTCAGCGGCGGCCGTCCCGGTCATCTCGAAGTGGAACTGGACCACCCGGAACCGCGACGTGCTCCTCACCGCCACGGGTGCGCTCACCGACAACTCCACGAAGGTGAATCCCATGCTCCAGGCCGACCTCCTCGGCGACTGGCGCGAGGAGGTCGTCGTGCGCAGCGCCGACTCGCACGAGCTGCGCATCTACTCCACCACGGATCCGACCTCCACCCGCCTGCGGACCTTCATGCAGGATCCGACGTACCGGCTCGGAGTCGCCTGGCAGAACACGGGCTACAACATGCCGCCTCAGCCCAGCTACTTCGTCGGGGCGGGGATGGGCACGCCGCCCGTGCCGCGGATCCGCCTGGCCGGACCCGGTTCGTGAGCCGCTCGCCGGACAGGCGACCCGCGCACCGCCGTCCGGTGGCTCGCGCGCTCGCCATCACCCTGGTGCTCCTCGGTGCACCTCTCACGGCGACCTCCGCCACCGCTGCCCCGCTGCCGTCACCGTCGAGCGGTGGTGCGCTGCCGCCCCCCGTGTCGCTCCCAGACCAGGAGCAGGCGCCCACCGCGCCCACCGCGCCCGAGGACGCTTCCCTCGCCGCCGCGGCGCTCCGGCAGGTCGAGTACCTCGACCGCGCCCCGGAAGCTGCCCTCGCCGCCGACGGCGTCCACGTCTCCTGGCGCCTGCTCGGCACAGACCCGGACACCGAGTCGTTCATCGTCTATCGGGACGGCGTGCTCATCACCCCGTCCGTCCGCGCTCACCGCGACGACCGATCTCGTCGACCCCGGCGGCCGTCCCGGCTCGACCTACGTCGTGGCGGACTCCCGCACCGGCGCATGGACGGCCGTGACACGGTCGTTCGGGGTCCGTACGGCCGCGTACGTCCCCGTCCACCTCGACAAGCCGGCGGACGGCACCACCCCCGCCGGCGAGCGCTACTCCTACAGCGCCAACGACACCAGCGTGGGCGACGCCGACGGGGACGGGCAGTACGAGTTCTTCGTGAAGTGGGACCCCAGCGACTCGAAGGACAACAGCATCCCCGGGTACACCGGTCCCACCATGATCGACGCGTACCGCATGGACGGGACCCGTCTCTGGCGCATCGACGTCGGCACGAACATCCGCGCCGGTGCGCACTACACCCCGTTCCAGGTCTACGACTACGACGGCGACGGTCGGGCGGAGATCGCCTTGAAGACCGCCGACGGGACCGTCGACGGCGGAGGCGTCGTCATCGGCGACCCGCGCGCGGACTTTCGCAGCCCAGACGGCTACATCAAGTCGGGCCCGGAGTTCCTCACGATCTTCTCCGGGCTCACGGGCCGCGCCATCGACACCATTCCCTACGAGCCGGTGCGCGGCGACCTCGGCCGCACATGGGGCGATCTCCATGCGAGCAAAGCCGACCGGTACCTCGCGGCGACGGCGTACCTCGACGGGGTCCATCCGAGCCTCGTCATGACCCGCGACTACTACTACCGCACGGCGCTCATCGCCTACGACTTCGACGGCCAGCACCTGAAGCGGCGCTGGCTGTTCGACAGCAGCGCGCCCGGGAACGCTCGGGGCGCAAGCCAGGGCAACCACAACCTGGCCGTCGCCGACGTCGACGGCGACGGCCGCGACGAGATCGTCTACGGATCGATGACCATCGATGACGACGGGCACCTCCTCTACTCGACCGGGCTCGGTCACGGCGACGCGCTCACGGTCGGCGACCTCGATCCGACCCGCCCCGGATATGAGGCGTTCGCCGTCCACGAGTTCATGGAGCGGTCCGGGAACCGGGCGGCCACCTTCCGCGATGCGCGGACGGGCCAGGTCCTCTGGAGCATCCCCGGCGACCATGACACGGGGCGCGGGCTCGCGGCGGATGTCGACCCTCGCCATCCCGGCGCTGAGGCGTGGTCGTACGGCGGCGGCGCCAACGGCTCGGACGATGCGGAGATGCGCACGGCAGACGGACAGTTCCTCGGGCACCAGATCCCGCAGCCGAACTTCGCGGCGTTCTGGGACGGCGACGCGCTCCGCGAGATGGTGGACATCAGCAGCTACGACGCCGCCCGCCACACCGGGGTGCCCATCATCTCGAAGTGGAACTGGACCACCCAGCACCGCGACGAGCTGATGGTGGCGCACGGCACCTCCACGGACAACGGGACGAAGGGCGATCCCATGCTGCAGGCCGACCTCCTCGGCGACTGGCGCGAGGAGCTCGTGTGGCGAAGCGAGGACTCGAGCGAGATGCGCATCTACTCGACGACCATCCCGACGGGCATGCGTCTGCGTACCCTCATGCAGGACCCGATGTACCGCGTGGGCGTCGCCTGGCAGAACAGCGGCTACAACCAGTCGCCGCAGCCGAGCTTCTTCATCGGTGCGGGCATGGCGCCCGCGCCCGCACCGCGGATCCGCGTCGTCCCGCCGAGGGCCCCCGCCGCGGCGGGGTAGCGCCGCGACAGGCCCGTCGCGATAGGGGCCGCTTCCGTCATCCGGCGGATGCGGTGCACCCAGCCGCGTCGATACGGTGGACGGGTGAGCGCCGCATCCGCCCCCGAAAGCGTCGGCCGGTTCTGGATCCGCCCCCGGCCCGACCGCGCGGGGTTCCGCTTCGACGCCCTGCTCGCGGTCGTGATGCTCGTGCTCACCACCTTCAGCGTGATGCTCTACCACGCCATCGGGATGTACCCGTCGCGCCCGCCGATCTGGGTCGTCATCGGGTGGATCGTGTTGATGACGGCACCCCTCGCCGCCCGCCGGCTCCAGCCCGAGGCCGTCACCCTCGTGGTGTCCGCGGTGTTCATCATCGGCGCCTACCAGTTCGTGCCCGAGGTGCTGTTCTCGAACATCGCGATGTTCATCGCCATGTACTCCCAGGGCGCCTGGGGTCGGAGCCGGGTGCGGTCGAACGTCGTGCGCGGGATCGTCGTGGTCGGCATGTTCACCTGGCTGTTCACCGAGCTGCTGCGGACCTCCGGCTACCACTCGCTGTCCTCGTCGAGCTTCGAGGACGCCCCCACCGACGCCTGGGTACCCGCCCCCGTCGCCGCCGGCCTCATCTCGATCATTACGAACCTCCTCTACTTCGGCGGCGCCTGGTACTTCGGCGACCGCGCCTGGGCGTCGGCGCGTGACCGGTGTGCGCTCGAGGTGCGCACCGCGGAGCTCGCGACGGAGCGGGAGCGCGTCGCGGACCAGGCGGTGACGCTCGAGCGGGTGCGGATCGCGCGGGAGCTGCACGACGTCGTCGCGCACCACGTCTCCGTGATGGGCGTGCACGCCGGCGCGGCCCGGCGGGTCCTCGACCGCGACACCGCGAAAGCGGCGGCGTCCCTCGGGATCGTCGAGGACAACGCGCGGAGCGCCATCGAGGAGCTGCACCGGATGCTCGTCGCGCTGCGGCAGCACGACGACGGCACGGGATCCGACGATGTGGGCGCCGGCGGCGACGAGACCCGCACGGCATCCACCCGCGGCGTGGATCAGCTGCACGAGCTCGTGGCGGACGCCTGCGGCGCGGGCCTCACGGTCGCGTACGACATCATCGGCACCCCGCGTCCGCTGCCCCCCACGGTCGACCTCATCGTCTACCGGGTGGCGCAGGAGTCGCTCACGAACGTGCGGAAGCACGCGGGCACCGGCGCGCGCGTCGACCTGCGCCTCCGCTACCTCGCCGACCGCGTGGAGGTCGAGGTGAGCGACGCCGGACCGGGGGGCGCGACCTCCGCCCCGGGCGGTGACGGGCCCGGCGGCCTGGGTCAGCGCGGCATGCGGGAGCGCGTGGCGGCGGTCGGCGGATCCATCGAGATGGGCCCGAAGGCGCGCGGCGGCTACCTGGTGCGCGCGTCGCTGCCGACGAGACGCGCCCCGGTCGCGACCCCGGTGCCGCTGCCCGAGCCCATCGCCGCATCCGTTCCCGAGGGGACCCGCGCATGACCGCCACCGACCCGACCGCAGCGGCGGGCTCCGCACCGGCCCTCGCGCGCGTCCGCGTCCTGCTCGTCGACGACCAGGCGCTCGTGCGCGCCGGGTTCCGCGTGATCCTCGAGAGCGAGGACGGCATCGAGGTGGTCGGCGAGGCCGCCGACGGCGAGGAGGGCGTGCGCCTCGCCGGCGCGCTCGCGCCCGACGTGATCTGCATGGACGTGCAGATGCCGCGCGTCGACGGGCTCGAGGCCACGCGCCGCATCGTGGCCGACCCAGCGATCCGGGCCGGCGTCCTCATGCTCACCACCTTCGACCGCGAGGACTACCTCTTCACCGCGCTCGACGCGGGCGCGAGCGGGTTCGTGCTGAAGAGCGCGTCGCCGGAGTCGCTCGTGGAGGCCGTCCACGTGATCTCGCGCGGCGACGCGCTGCTGTCGCCCGACGTCACGCGCCGCGTCATCGACCGCTTCGGCCGCGGATCCGGTGCGTCCGACGACGATGAGGCCACGCCGACGCCCGCCCCGACGATCCCGACCGACCCGCGCGTCGCCACCCTCACCGACCGCGAGCTCGAGGTGCTGCGCCTCCTCGCCGAGGGGCTCGCGAACGCGGAGATCGCTGAGCGGCTCTACCTCGGCGAGGCGACCGTGAAGACGCACGTCTCGCGCCTGCTGCTGAAGCTCGGCGTGCGCGACCGCGTGCAGGCCGTCGTGTTCGCGTACGAGCGCGGCATCGTGGTGCCGGGCGCGAGCTGACCCCGCCGCCCGTGGCGCGGTGCGATGCGGCGGCGATGGGGGCGGGGGCGGCGGCGAGCTCCGGGGCGTCACGGCCCATCGGGCCCGGGACCGTCGGTCACGCGCGGCAGTTGACCCCCGACGGGTCGAACCGGCAGTCGCTGCTGCCGTTGAACCAGGACGGGGGGCCGGCCAGCGCCGTGGTGGCATCGTGCGCTGCGGTGGTGCTGCTGGCCCCTCCGACCAGGACGGCGACGCCGTCGGCGACCGCCGGGACCGCGGGTGCAAGAGCGGTGGCCACCAGGGCGGTGGCGGCGAGGGCGAGGGCCCACGGGGTCCGGTGTGCGTGCTTCGTCATGCTGGTTCTCCTGTCGTCGTTGCACACCGGGCAACCCCGATCCGCGGTCGCGGATCGAGCCGGGTGCGCCAGCACCATAGATGCTTCCGAGGACCCGTGCGGGCGAGCGCGCACAGGCACGTTCGAGGACGAGACGGGGCAGCGATGTTGACGTTGCCGAGGAACGGCAGGGGCGAGATGGATCCGCCGCCGGTCGTGACGAGCACGGTGCCGCGGCCGGCCTCGATCATGCCCGGCAGGACGTGCCCGACTGCCGTGAGGGCGCCGCCGAGGTAGAGGTCGATCTGCGGCTGCGGGTTCGCGGGGGTGACCTCGAGGACGTCGACGGACTCGAGGGACGTGTCGGCCGGGGAGAACTCGAGCACGTCGATCGGGCCGAGCGCGGCGACGACCGCGTCGAGCGCGCGGGTGACGCTCGCGGCGTCGCGGATGTCGGCCGCGAAGCCCCGGGCGGTGACGCCCCCGCCGCCGAGGGTGGCGGCGCGGCTGTCGAGCTTGGCCTGGTCGCGGGAGACGAGGGTGGCGGCGAAGCCCTCGCGGCCGGACGCGCGGGCGATCCCGAGGCCGAGTCCGGCGCCCGCGCCGACGATGGTGATGAGGGGCAGGGGGATCCTTTGCCTGGCCGACGTCCGCCGGGATGAGCGGTGAGTGGAGGGCGACCTCAGGTGCGAATGCACGCACATCTTGAGGCCGACCTCAACTACAGGGAGCCCCATGGCCGAGCAGCGGAGCATGCGGCGCGACGCCCGCGCGAACGTCGAGAAGCTCCACGCGGCCGCCCTGGCGACGTTCACCGCGCGCGGCCTCGACCCCCCTGGAGGACATCGCGCGCGCCGCCGGTGTCAGCATCGGCACGCTCTACAACCGCGTGGGCTCCCGCGAGGCGCTCATCGACGCGGTGATCCCGACCATCGCCGGCGAGAAGCTGCTCACCCTCGAGGCGTCCGTCGACGCGGAGGCCACCCCGCGCGCGCGGCTGGAGCGCTTGGTCGACCTGCAGCTCGAGGATCCCGCCCTCAACGACGCGATGCTCCGCCGCTTCCCGGAGGCCGCCGCGCTCATCAGCACCTGCGACCGCTCCCTCGCGCTCGGGCGTCGGCTCGTCGAGGAGGCGCACGACGACGGGTCCCTGTCGGACGGCTTCACCGACGACGACCTCATGTCCATCATCTGGCTCGCCGGCACCGCCAGCCGGGAGCGTGGCGCCGGGTCATCGACCGTGGTCTCGCCGCCGCGTGGCGGGACGCGTCGTGACCCGGCCGCCGGATCAGCGCGCCGCGATGTCCCCTCGCTCCTCGCGACGGCGGCGCAGCGCCGACTCGTCCTTGCCGACGATCGCGAGCAGCACGATCGCGAGCACGACGCACACGAGGATCAGCACGAAGGTCACGTCCCAGCCGAACGCGTGCACCGAGGCGCCGATCCCGGTGGAGGCGAGGGTCGCGCCGAGCACGTAGCCGAAAAGCCCCGTGAACCCGGCGGCGGTCCCCGCGACCTTGCGGGGGCTGAGATCCAGCGCCTGCAGGCCGATGAGCATGACCGGGCCGTAGATCAGCCCGCCGATGAGCACCAGCGCCGCGAGCGAGACCCAGAGCGGGCCGTCGGCCGGCGAGAGCCAGTAGATCGCGACGGCCAGGCCCACGGCGGCCATGAAAAGGATCCCCGTCGGCGAGCGCCGCCCGCGGAAGACCTTGTCGCTGATGTACCCGCAGAGCAGCGTGCCGGGGATCCCCGCGAGCTCGAACAGCAAGAACCCGGCGATGCCCTCGCCGAGGCTGGCGCCGCGCACGTCGGCGAGGTAGATGGGCGCCCAGACGAGCACGCCGTAGCGGAGCGTGTAGACGAAGACGTTGGCGAGCGCGAGGTTCACCATGGTGCGGTTCCCGATGACGTAGCGGCGGATGGTGGTCCAGGTCGACGCGCCCTCGTCGGCGGCGTCGGTCTCGACGGGCGCCGGGTCGTGCCGGTGCTCCTCGATGGGCGGCAGGCCCTCGGACTCGGGGGTGTCGCGGAGGAGGACGAAGGCGACCAGCGCAATCACGATGCAGACGATGGCGGGGAACCAGAACGCGCTCTGCCAGGTGCCGAACGTCGCGATGGCGAGGCCCGCGAGTCCGCCTGCTCCCGCGCCGCCGACGTTGTGGGCGACGTTCCAGATGGCTGTCTTCCCGCCGCGCTCGGACGTGGAGAACCAGTGCACGAGCGTGCGGCCGGACGGCGGCCAGCCCATCCCCTGGAAGAAGCCGTTCACGATCATCACGACGGCGAAGAGCGCCACGGACGCGCCGACGGCCGGCACGAACGCGACCACCAGGTTCGCGAACGCGGAGAGCAGCAGCCCGATGGGGAGGAACCAGCGCGCGCTGCTGCGGTCGCTGACGATCGCGCTGAGGAACTTGCTGAATCCGTAGGCGAGGAGCACGCCGTTGGTGAGGATCCCGAGGCCGAGGGCGCTGAAGCCGTTCTCGTCGCGGAGGATCGTCGCCACGAGGGGAACGTTGTTGCGGATGAGGTAGTAGGCCGCGTAGCCGATGAAGATGCCCATGAACACCTGCAAGCGGAGGCGCGGGTAGCGGCGGGCGACGGTCGCGTCGTCCAGCCGCGGCGCGGGCGGTGGGGCCGCCATGAAGGCGAGGAGCCCGCGTCGGACGGCGGCGCCGTCGGGTCGGGTGCGCTGGTCGGTGGTCATGGTGCTGCCTCCTGGCGGTCGCATCGTCGCGGCCTCCGACCACCTAACGCCGTCGCGAGACGATCGACTAGGGGCGGCACGCGATCGCGTCGATCGGCCGGCGTGGGGATCGCCCGAACGGGAGGGCTGCGGCCTCTGGGAGGCTCCACCGTGATCCACGCGGAACCCGAAGCCCCCGAGCCCGAGCCCGTCAGCATCCCCGAGCCACGCGTGGCAGACGGCCCCGATGCCCATCGGGATGCGGCGCGGCTGCTCGCCCTCTGGCGGGAACGATGGGCGGAGCCCTACCCGCCTTACAGCGGCTGGTACATGCCGGGCATCCGCTTCCACACGCTGCCCTGGAGCATCCAGGACGCTCGGCAGGCGCGCGACCGCCGCTCCGCCCGCCGCCGCTACGGGAGCATCGTCACCACCCTTGAGGCGCTGTCCGGATCGCGCGGCACGATGGTCCTGGAGCTCTGGCGCGGGGGCGTCGGCGAGTCGGACACGGTGCTGCCCGGACTCCTGCCCTGGGCCACCTTCACGGAGCCGAGCGCGACGACCCCGGAGGACATCGCGGACTGGACGAGGACGTTTCGCATCCGCGTCGGCCGCCCCTCGCTGGATGACCTGTGCGACCTCGGGCACCGAGAACAGGGTCGGTACTGCCTCATCGCGGAGGACATGAGCTGGACCGTCCACTGCTACGACGGCGGCATCGACATCTCGATGCTCGACGAATCGATCGAGCGGCCCCTGGCGGAGGCGCACGCTCGTTGGCTCCCGCCGGACTCGTGGGTCGCCGGCCACCGGTGGATGCGCCCATCGACGCCGGGCGATCTGCGCCGCAAGGCCAAGGTCGCCCGCCGGCTCGAGATGCTCAACGCGCGGTGGCAGAAGCGCAGGGCGCACGAGGAGGCGCTCGGGCTCTGGGACGACGTCGACGAGGACCTCGAGGACTGAACGCGGCGAGCCGCCGGGATCAGAACCCGCCGCGCTGCGACATCGGGGACAGCACCAGCTCGTCGATGCGCACGTGCGGCGGCGAGGCGAGCACGAACATCGCGGCGCGCGCCACGTCGTCGGGCGTGAGCATCGCGGCGCGCTCGGCGGCGTCGGGGACGGTCGGGCGGAGTGCGAGGAAGTCGCTGTCGATGGTGCCGGGGCAGAGGTGCGTGGCACGGATCCCGCTGCCCGCCTCCTGCGCGTTGAGGTCGCGCACGAGCGCCCCGAGCGCCGTCTTCGAGGCGCTGTAGGCGACGCCCGCGCCCGGCGAGTGGGTCCACGCGGCGTAGGAGGAGACGAGCACGACCGTGCCGCCGGATGCGCGCAGCAGCGGCAGCGCGGCGGCGACCTGGTGCGCCGGGCCGGTGAGGTTGGTCGCGACGATGCGGTCGAAGTCCGCGACGTCCTGCTCGGCCCACGAGCGGCGCGGGGCGTTGAGGCCGGCCGCGACCACCACGCCGTCGAGCCGGTCGAGGCCTGCCACCACCGCGTCGAGCGCGGCGTCGTCCGTCACGTCGAGCGGGGCGACTTCGGCGGTGGATCCGGCTGCCTCCACGAGCGCGCGCGTCTCGTCGAGCGCGTCCCGGTGCCGCCCCGAGAGCACGAGGTGCCAGCCGTCACGGGCCGCGGCGACGGCGGTCGCGCGGCCGACGCCGGATCCCGCGCCGCTCACCCACAGGGTCCGCGGGCCCGCCGATCCCTCCCCAGGCGCAGCGCCGTCGTGGTCGTCGTCGTGCGTCCGGCTTCCGGACATGGCGGTCTCCCTCGGTCATCTACGTTGAGGGAAACGCTATTCGACCGCAGGGAACACGCATGCTCATCGATCTCCACGACAGGGTCGTCGTCATCTCCGGTGCCGCGCAGGGCATCGGCCGCGCCATCGCTGAGCGCTTCCTCGAGGAGGGGTGCCGGGTCTTCGGACTCGACCTCCGCTTCCGCGACGCACTGCCCGAGGGCATCACGGCGATCGTCGCCGACGTCACCGACCAGGCCTCCGTCCAGGCGGCCATCGCGCAGGTGGTCGATGCGGCCGACCGCATCGACGTGCTCGTGAACAACGCGGGGATCAACGTCGAGGGGCCGGTCGAGACGCTGGATCCCGCGCGCTTCCAAGCCGCGTTCGACGTGAACGTGGGCGGCGTGTTCCTGCTGTCGCAGGCCGTCATCCCGGTCATGAAGGCGGGCGGCGGCGGGCGGATCATCAACGCGGCGTCGTTCGCGGCCGTCATCCCGAGCGTCGGCGCGGCCGCCTACGGCGCCTCGAAGGCCGCGGTCGTGCAGTTCACGCGCGTGCTCGCGAGCGAGCTGGGGCCGTGGGGCATCACCGTCAACGCGTACGCGCCGGGCATGATCCCCACCGCCATGAACGGCTTCGCCGAGATGCCGGAGCCCGCGCAGGATCGCCTGCTCGACACCCTCAGCATCCGCAGGTGGGAGCGGCCCGACGACGTGGCCGACCTCCTCGTGTTCCTCGCGAGCGACCGCGCCGGGTACATCACCGGCACGCTCGTCGACGTGAGCGGCGGCAAGCTCGCGACGCAGATGCCGCAGCGCGCGTACGAGGGCGAGGGCGCGCCGGAGCGCGGTCCGCGGGACGGCACCCGATGAGCGTCACCACGTGGGACGCCGTCCCGCTCGACACGGTCCGCTCCGAGCACGCCGAGGCGCCGCTCTGGGACGAGGCGCGCGGCACCCTGCTCTGGGCCGACCAGTACGTCGGCATCGTGCGCGAGGCCGCGTTCGACACGGTGACCTTCGCCGTCGGGCCTGTCACCGAGACGCACGTGGGCGGCCCGGTCGGCGCGGTCGTCCGGCACGCCGACGGCGGCCACGTGCTCGCCGCGCGCGACGGCTTCGTGCGCCTCACGGCGGAGGGCGCGCTCATCCCGGTGGTCGACGTGCTGCCGGCCGACGGCATCCGGCGGCGCATGAACGACGGCGAGGTGGATCCGCGCGGCCGGCTCTGGGCGGGATCCATGGCCTTCGACAAGACCCTCGGCGCGGGCGCGCTCTACCTGCTCGACCGCGGCCGGGCGACGACCGTGCTCGAGGGCGTCACCATCTCCAACGGCACGGCGTTCTCCTCGGACGGCACGGAGATGCTCTACATCGACACGACCACGCAGCAGGTGCGCCGCTTCCGGGTCACCGAGGAGGGCGGCCTCGCGGATCCCGAGGTGGTGGTCGAGATCGACCCCGCCGACGGCCACCCCGACGGCATGTGCGTCGACGACGAGGGCTTCCTCTGGGTCGCGCTCTGGGGCGGCAGCGAGGTCCGGCGCTACTCCCCCGCGGGCGAGCACGTGGGATCCGTGCGGGTGGATGCGCCCCAGGTCTCCAGTTGCGCCCTCGTCGGGCCCGCCCGCGACGTGCTCGTGATCACGACCTCGCAGGAGGGCTACTCCGAGGAGGACTCGGCCCGGCATCCGCGCGCGGGGATGCTGTTCGCGGTGCGGCCGGGCGTCACGGGGCCCGCCGCGAGCGCCTACGCGTAGGCGGTGATCGAGGCGGAGTCGACGAAGCCGGATCCGCGTCCGGCGCGTCGGGCGGCGCCCCCGGCGAGCGCGGCGGACGCGACGCCCACGAGCACGCCGACGATCGCCGCGGTCGCGACGGCGCCGACGGACGAGTGCGCGAGCAGGAGTCCCGCGACGAAGGCGAGGCACTCCAGGGCCCAGAGCACGTGGATCCACCGCTGCCACGATCCGCGACCCCGGCCGACGACCGCGAGCCGGCGCCGCGCCCACACGATCGCGACGACGCGCACGATCGCCGACAGCCCCAGCAGCACGATCCCGCCGATCGCGAGCGGCGCGGTGCCGATGCCTGTGGCGATCAACGCGAAGAGCACGAGTCCCGCCGCGGAGGCTCCGTCGGCGACGGCTTGGATGAGGGTGGGGAAGCGCATGCTCCGACCCTAGGAGGAGCCGGGCCACGGATCACCGTCGGCCACGCCCCCATCCGCTGCCCGCGCGCCCCCGCGCCCGTCCCCCACCCGGTTCCCCCACACGGCGGACTCGCCCCGCGCACCCCGCACCTAGCGTGAGCAGCACGGATCACCCACGCCCACCGAGGAGGCCCTTCCGTGCTCGAAGTCCAGAACGTCACGCGATCGTTCGGGGACCGCCGTGTCCTCGACGACGTGTCCTTCACCGTGCGACCGGGGAGGCTGACCGGCTTCGTCGGCGGCAACGGCGCCGGCAAGACCACCACCATGCGGATCATGCTCGGCGTGCTCACCGCCGACTCCGGCACCGTCTCGCTGGACGGCAGCGACCTCGGCACCTCGAGCCGCCGCACCTTCGGCTACATGCCCGAGGAGCGCGGCCTCTACCCGAAGATGAAGCTGCAGGAGCAGATCGTCTACCTCGGCCGCCTGCACGGCATGACCGCGGCCGACGCGACCACCAGCACCGAACGGCTGCTCGAGCGGCTGAGCCTCGGCGAGCGTCGCGACGACCCCATCGAGTCGCTGTCGCTCGGCAACCAGCAGCGCGCGCAGATCGCCGCGAGCCTCGTGCACGATCCCGAGGTGCTCGTGCTCGACGAGCCGTTCTCGGGCCTCGACCCGATCGCGGTCGAGACCGTCCTCGGCGTCCTCACCGAGCGGGCCGCGCAGGGCGTGCCCGTGCTCTTCTCCTCGCACCAGCTCGACATCGTCGAGCGCCTCTGCGACGACGTGGTCGTCATCGCCGAGGGCCGGATCCGCGCGTCCGGCGACCGCGAGGAGCTGCGCGACCAGCACAGCCGCCCGCTCACGGAGCTGCAGATCGCGGGCGACGGCGGCTGGGTGCGCGACGTGCCCGGCGTCGAGGTCGTCGAGTTCGACGGCGGCTACGTGCTCTTCGAGGCCGACGAGGAGGCGCGCCAGCGCGTGCTCGCCGAGGCCGTCTCCCGCGGATCCGTCACCGGGTTCACCCGCCGCCGCCCCACCCTCAGCGAGATCTTCCAGGAGGTCGTCCAGTGAGCACCACCAGCGCCACCCGACGGGGCACGGCCCCGACGTTCGTCCAGTCCACGATGCTCGTGACGGGTCGCGAGGTGCGCATGCGCCTGCGCAGCAAGTCCTTCCTCATCAGCACCGGGATCCTGCTCGTCGGGATCCTCGCCTCCATCATCGTCAGCGGCTTCCTCACCGCGAACGCCGGCTCCGGCGACGGCGAGCGCACCCGTGTCGCCGTGGTCGGCGCCGCCCAGCAGACCGTGTCCGCCGCCGCGTCGCTGGAGGGCGTGCCCGCCGACAGCGTCGAGGACGCGCGGGCGATGGTGCGCGACGGCGAGGTGGACGCGGCGGTCGTCCCCGACACCCAGGCGGACGCCGACGGCGCCGTGCTCGTGATCGGCGACACCTCGGCGCCCGATGGCGTCGTCAGCGCCCTCACCGACACCCCGCGCGTGGAGCTGCTCGACGAGCCGGCCACGAACCCCGCCATCGCCTACCTCGTGGCGCTCGCGTTCGGCGTCGTGTTCTTCATCTCGGCGCTGACGTTCGGGCAGATCATCGCCCAGAGCGTCGTCGAGGAGAAGCAGACCCGGGTGGTGGAGCTGCTCATGTCGACCATCCCCGTGCGCGCGCTGCTCGCCGGCAAGGTGCTCGGCAACAGCATCCTCGCGTTCGCGCAGATCGCGCTCATCGCGCTGATGACCGGCGTCGGCCTGCTCGTGACGGAGCAGACGGCGCTGCTCGCGATCATCGGCCCGGCCGTGATCTGGTTCGTCGTGTTCTTCCTGTTCGGGTTCGTGCTGCTCGCGTCGCTCTTCGCGGCCGCGGCTTCGCTCGTCTCCCGCCAGGAGGACGTGGGCGCCGTCACGGCCCCGGTCACGTACCTCGTGATGATCCCGTACTTCGCGGTCATCTTCTTCAACGACAACCCCGTGGTGATGACGGTCATGTCGTACGTGCCCTTCTCGGCCCCGGTCGGGATGCCGATGCGCCTGTTCCTCGGCGAGGCCCAGTGGTGGGAGCCGCTCGTGTCGCTCGCCGTGCTCATCGCCACGACGGCCGTGGTGGTCGCCCTCGGATCCCGCATCTACAGCAACTCGCTGCTCCGCACCGGCAGCCGCGTGAAGCTGCGGGAGGCGCTGAAGGGATGATCGACGCGCTGCAGGACTTCACGAACGGCCTGCCAGAGCTGCTCCGGTGGTTCGGGATCATGGTCACCGCGATGATCCCGTTCCTCGAGGTCGAGCTCGCCGCCGTGTTGGGCGTGCTCAGCGGCCAGCACGTGGCGGTGGCGGTGCTAGCGGCAGTCGTCGGCAACGTCGCCATCGTGGCGCTGATCGTGCTCGTCGCCTCGCGCACGCGCTCCCGGCTGACCCGCGACAGCGCGAAGGAGGAGACGCCGCGGCGGGCCAAGATCCGCCGCACGTTCGACCGCTACGGCGTGCCCGGCGTCAGCCTCCTCGGCCCGCTCCTGGTGCCGACGCACTTCACGTCGGCGGCGATGGTGTCCTTCGGCGCCCGCCCGCGCGCGGTGCTCATCTGGGAGACGATCGCGATCGCCGTCTGGGGCGTCGCCTTCGGGGCGTTCGCGGTGCTGGGGCTCGCGGTGGTGTGATGCCGTCCCGGCCCGCGTACCGCCCGGCCGCATCCGCTCCCCCGCGGGTGCGGCCGGGCTCCGATACGGTCGACGCATGACCGCCGCGACGCCGCCCGGATCCACGCCGTCCCTCGACCTGCCGCTGTACGGCGCGTCCTGGGCCGAGGCGATGCGGCGGTTCTTCCTCAAGTACGCGACCTTCCGCGGGCGCGCGAGCCGCAGCGAGTTCTGGTGGTGGGCGCTCACGGGCTTCGTCGTGTCGTCCGTGCTGCGGACCCTGAGCGACCTGGACACCGACGGCCGCCAGGCGCTCGGCGCCTTCGACGCGGTGACCATCACGGACTCGTGGGGCGCCGTCCTCGGCGTGTTCCAGCTCGCCGTGTTCATCCCGTCGTTCGCCGTCTCGTGGCGGCGGCTGCACGACGTCGACCGCAGCGGCACGTGGACCTTCATCAACTTCATCCCGATCCTCGGGACGATCGTCTACGTGGTCATGACCGCGAGCCGGTCGCGACCCGGCGGCGCGCGCTTCGACTGACGCCGCGGATCCGCCACCGGGCAACTCGCGCGCGCAGGCGAGGGGCCCCGCTACGGTGAGCCCGATCCGCTCCCCGAACCCGAGGACCCCCATGGCCGTCGCCGCCCGCCGCATCCTGCCCACCGCGTTCGCTGCCGTCCTCTTCGTCGCCGCGCTCAGCGGGTGCTCGCTGCAGCAGCGGGCGGACCTCGTGCCGTACGCCGAGACGCGCGGCGACGACGGATCCATCACTGCCGGCGGCACGACCGACGTCTTCGCGCTGCGCCAGGGCGACTGCCTCGACGACGCGGCATCGGCCGCCGTGGACGAGCAGGACACGGCTGATGCGCACCCCGCGAGCGACGACGGCTCCCCGCACTCGCACCAGTGGGCGACGTGAGCACCGTGCCGTGCTCCGACCCGCACGACTTCGAGGTGTACGCGGCCCCCACGCTGACGGGCGACGACTTCCCCGGCGACGACGCGGTGGACGCGCAGGCCGACGACCTGTGCGGCGCGGCGTTCGGGCCCTTCGTCGGCTTCGACTACCAGGACTCGATCTACGACTACCAGGGGTACAAGCCGACGAGCGACAGCTGGAGCACGGGCGACCGCACCGTCGACTGCATCATCGGGGATCCCGCCGGCAAGACCGTCGGCTCGCTCGCAGGCGTCGGACGATAGTGGCGCGGGACGGACGCCCCGTCGACCGTTAGGAGCGGTCGGCGTCCTCGGCCTCGGTGCGGGATGCGTCGGATCCGTCGACCTCGACGCGGTCGCCCTGCACCTCCACGGTGGCGGGGCCGTCGACCTCGATGCGGGTCGGCTGCTCGCCGTGCCCGTCGACGATCACGGTGACCTCGGGCGCGGATCCGGCGGGCTCCGCGTAGGTGTCGAAGTCGGCCGCGTCGGCGGCGGCGCGCTCGTCGCGCTCCTCTGCCGCCTCGCGGGTCTCCTCGACGTCCGCCTTCGCGGAGTCGGCGAGCACGGCGCCCGCGGCCTTCGCCCGGTCGGCGACCTCGGAGCCGATCTCCTTCGCCGTGTCCGCGGCGCGCGATCCGGCGCCATGCGCGCGGGTGGCGGCGTCGGCGGACGCGTCCTGGATCCGGTCGCCGGCCTCGCGGGCGCGATCGGCCGCTTCAGCTCCCGCGGCCTTGGCCTTCTCGAGCCCCTCGGACCCCGCGGCCTTCGCCTTGTCGAGCCCATCGGCCCCGGCCGCCTTGGCCTTCTCGAGCGCGTCGGATCCGGCGTCCTTCGCCTTCTCGAGCGCGTCGGATCCGGCGTCCTTCGCCTTCTCGAGCGCGTCGGATCCGGCGTCCTTCGCCTTCTCGAGCGCGGCACCCGCGGGCGACTGCACGTCGTCGAACGGACCGTGCACGTCGGTCACGCGGATGTTCACGCGGACGGCGCCCGGCGCGATCTGCCGGGCCGCGCGGGCGACCTGCTCGCGCGTCTCGTCGACCACGTCCTGCACGGGCGTCGGGTACTCGACCACGAGGTCGATGTCGATCACGGTGCCGCCGGCCTCCTCGGAGACCGTGACGCCCGGCCCGGTGCTCGTGCCGCGGATCGCCCGCGACGCCGCGTCGAGCGCCCGCGCGGCGGATCCGCCGAGGTGGTGCACACCCGTGACGCCCGCGGCGGTCTCGGCCGCGGCGACGCCCACGCGATGCGCGACCGTCTCCCCCTCCGGGTGCGCGGCGTCGATGCCGGTCAGGTCGATGGGACGGATGGCGGGTGCGGCGTCGTTCACGGCGGTGCTCCTTCGGTGGTGCGGATGCGGGATGGGTTCATGCACCCGGCCGCCGCGCCCGGTGAGGGCGCAGCGGCGGGGTGGGGTGGATCAGGCGGGGACGTCGGCGGCACGGGTCAGCGCGCGGTGCGCGAGCCCGGCGATCGCGGCACCCACGAGCGGCGCGACGATGAACGCCCACACCTGCCCGAGCGCCTCGGGCCCGCCGTAGATCGCGGCGGCGATGGAGCGGGCCGGGTTCACGGACGTGTTGCTGACCGGGATGCTGATGAGGTGGATCAGGGTGAGCGTCAGCCCGATGACGATCGGCGCGACGGCCGCGTAGGCCTTCTGGGCGGTGACGGCGAGGATCACGGTCACGAAGACGGCCGTAAGGATGACCTCGACGAGCAGCACCGCGCCGAGGCCGAAGCCGCCGGGCGACGCGTCGCCGAAGCCGTTCGACGCGAAGCCCGCGTCCTGCTTCGAGGCGAGGTAGCCGGTGGGGCCGTCCGCGGCGATGAGCGCGAGGGCGCTGGAGGCAAGGATCCCGCCGACGAGCTGCGCGACCACGTAGCCGGGCACCTCGCGCCAGCCGATGCGGCCCGCGAACGCGAGTCCGACGCTGACGGCGGGGTTGAAGTGGCCGCCGGAGATGCCGCCGACCGCGGCGATGCCCGCCATGACGGTGAGGCCGAACGCGAGCGCGACGCCGAGGAAGCCGACGCCCGTGGCGTTGCCGTCGTCGGGGAAAGCGGACGCGTAGAGCGCGGTGCCGACGCCGCCGAAGACGAGGAGGAACGTGCCGAACGCCTCGGCGCCCCAGCGGGCGGCGGTGGATGGGCGGTCGCCGGCGGATGCCGCCTTCTGACCACGGCCCTGGGCCGGGGTGTCGCGGGGTGCCGTCGTGGCGGTGGTCGACTTGCTCATCGGTTCGTGTCCTCTTGTCTGGAGCGGGGATCGTGCGTGGGTGCAGGTGGGGGAGCCGGGTGGCGCTCCCGTCGGTGCGGGGGATGCTCCGGAAGGTGCTGCGTGCTCGGTGCTCGATGCCTGGTGCAGTGAGCTGTGCGATGCGGGTGGCGCGGGCCGTCTCGGGACCGGCCCGCGCGCGGCGACGGGACCGGGGCGCGCCCGGTCCCGTCAGCGGGCGGTGCTACTGGACGCGGCTCTGCGAGTCGTCGTCCTTGTCGTCCGAGGGGATGTGCACGTCGGAGACGGTGACGTTGACCTCGGTGACGTCCATGCCGACGACCTGCGAGATGGCGTCGGTGACGGCCTCGCGGATCCGGTCGGCGAGGTCCTGCAGCGCGACGGGGTACTCGGCGACGACGACGATGTCGGCGGCGACCTGCTTCTCGCCGACCTCGACGGAGATGCCCTGGCCGCGGTCCTGCTGGCCGATGACGTTGCGGATCGCGCCGACGGCACGGGCCGCGCCGTTGCCGAGGTCGTGGACGCCGGGGACCTGGCGGGCCGCGATGCCGGCGACCTTCTCCACGACGCCGTCGGCGATGGTGTTCTT
>NZ_JAAVCB010000004.1:0-24896 GCF_014802555.1 Clavibacter sp.
GCCTGGCTGCATCACTACAACCACCACCGCCCCCACACCGGCATCGGCGGACTCACGCCCGCCGAACGCGTTCACAACCTCACTGGGAACTACAGCTAGTTCTTGAAGCGGTCGATCCAGCCGGCGACGGGGCGCTGCTGCTCGCCCTGCTGGGCGGCGAGGACCACGAGCACCGCGGTGAGCGCGGGGATCGCCCACTGCAGGAGCTTCTGCTGCTTCTGGGCGCTGGCCAGCTCGTCCGAGACGCCGGCGCCGGGCTCGGTCGTGCCCTGAGGGGCCTCGTCCGCGTGCTTGGCCATGCGTCCGCCGACGAGCGCCGAGTAGAGCGTCGTGCCGGCTGCGGCGATGGTCAGGACGGCCTTGACCTTCGTGTTGCTGCGGGCCTCGCCCTGGGCAGCGAGGCGGCCCTTGTTCGCGTAGATCAGGCCGAGCCCGCCGACGGCGTGCGCGCCGAGGGCGGCGAGCTGCACGGGCGCCCACTTCGCCCAGCCGATGGACGAGAGGCGCAGGCGCTCCTGCGGCTGCTTCGCGGCGGCCGCGGCGCCGTTGAGGCCGACCGCGCCCATGAGGGATCCGCCGAACCAGGCCGCGAGGCCGAGGTCGTGCATGCTCCGGATGACGGTGTTGCGTTCTGACATGTGCTCCTCCGAGTCGTCGAGGTCGGCTCGTGGGCCGGCCGATGTCGTGTCCGTCGGACGCTACGCCGGGGATCGAGCAGTGTGTGGGTGGTCGGCGGATGTCCAGGGTCCCCGGCGGGCCGGCCGGTCGGCGGGACCTCAACGGAGGCTGGGAGTCCCGGTGCCCGCCCTTGGCACGCCCCGCCGAGCCCGGTTCTCTGGAGAAGAGGACCGTCGAGCGGCGCGTCCCGCATCGAGGGGAACCGGATCATGGGCAAGGCGTGGATGGTGATGGTCGCGGCCGTGCTCGGCGGCCACGGGTTCGTGGGGCTCTTCATCGAGGGGTCGCACATGCTCGGCGTCCTCAACGTCGACTTCTTCGTCGACGTCCTCTACCTGCTGAGCGCGGGCGTGCTGCTGTTCGTCGGCACCCGGCAGGCCCCGCCGGGGATGATCCGCGCCACGCTCGTGGCGTTCGGCGGCCTCTACACGCTCATGGGCGTACTCAGCCTCCTCGACCCCGAGCTCGGCGGCCTCACGCCCACCGGCTTCACGATCGTCGACGACTTCCTGTTCTTCGGCATCGGCCTCTCGGGCCTCGCCCTCGCGCTGACCCCCAGTTCGGCCGAGCCGCTCACCACGGGCGGCGAGGCGCTCAACTAGGGTAGGCGCAACCGCGCAACCGCGGGTCAGTCGCCCGTGAGCGCCATGTGCACCTGGTAGCGGTCGCCGCGGTACCACGACGTCACGTGCTCGACGGGCGTCCCGCCCGCGCGGGATGTGCGGCGGAACACCAGGGTCGACGCCCCCGGGGTCACCTCCAGTGCCTCGGCGGTGTCTGCATCCGCGGCGTCGGCCCACACCGTCTGCTCGGCGCCGTCGATGTGCACGCCGTACCGCTCGGCGAGCACGCCGTACAGCGAGGCGCTGAGGTCGTGGTCGCCGAGGTCCGGCGCCACGCGCGCGGAGTACCAGCCGACCTCGAGGGCCATGGGGGTGCCGTTGGCCAGCCGCAGCCGCTCGATCGACCACGCGGGCTCGCCCTCGTCGAGGCCCAGGGCGGCGCGGGCCTCGAGCGGCGGGACGCCCATCCGGGCATGGCGCACGAGGGTGGTCGCCACCATCCCGCGCCGCCGCATGTCCTCGGTGAACGAGGCGAGGTGCAGCTGCGACTGGATCCGCTCCCCGGCCACGAACGTGCCCTTCCCCTGGACCGTGTGCAGCCGCTGTTCCTCGATGAGCTGACGGATTGCCTGGCGCACGGTCGCGCGGCTCACGTCATGGGTCATCGCGAGCTCCCGCTCCGACGGGATGGCGGTGTGGGCGGGCCACGCGCTGCCGATGTCGGCGAGGAGGATCGCCCGCAGCTGGGCGTGCTTGGGGACCGGACCCGGCGTGACGATGGCGGTCCGGGCGGCGGCGGCGTCGCGGGGTCGGGGCATGGGCGCGCCTCTCGTCGTTGACACGACGGGGCGGCACGACGTACCTTCACCGGTACGTACCAGTTCCAGCCGTGCGTCCCGTCGTGTGGGGGATCTCCGTCGCACCGACTCTAGATGCACGGCTCTGGTGCATACCAGTGATCCATCCCCTGCGAGGAGTCCCCGTGGTCCATGTCCTGTCCCCGCTCGTGGGGGTCGCCCTGCCCCTGCCGTCCGTGCCCGATGCGCTCTTCGCCGCGGGGGCGATGGGCCCCGGGGTGGCGATCACGCCGCCCGTCGAGCTCGTCGACGTGGTCGCCCCCATCGAGGGCACCCTCCTGCAGGTCTTCCCGCACGCCTTCGTCGTCGTGGCCGACGACGGCCTCGCCGTGCTCGTCCACCTCGGCATCGAGACCGTCGGCCTCGCGGGTGCGGGCTTCACGGCCTTCGCCGCGAAGGGCGACCGCGTCGCCGCGGGTGCCCCCGTCATCGCCTACGACGTCCCCGCGATCCTCGCCGCCGGCCTCTCCAGCGTCGTCCCCGTCATCGTGCTCGAGCGTCCGGCGGAGGACGTCCGCGTGCTCGTGGACGAGGGGGCCGCCCTGCTCCCCGGCTCGCCCCTGCTCTCCGTCTGACCCGCCCGAGACGGCCGCCCGCCCGGTCGGCCCGCAGATCCGCCGTCCCACCCATCACCGGAGCCCCCGCGAAAGAGGACCCATGACCGCCACCGCACCGCCGCGTCGTCGACGCACCATCCCGGGCTTCGCCCAGATGCAGCGCCTCGGCAAGAGCCTGATGCTCCCGATCGCGGTGCTGCCCGCCGCCGGGATCCTGCTCAGGGTCGGGCAGCCGACCTGCTCGGCCGCATCGACCTGCCCGTCATCGGCCCGTTCTTCCAGGCCATGAGCGCCGCGGGCGGCGCGCTGTTCGACAACCTGGCGCTCCTCTTCGCCGTGGGCGTCGCCATCGGGTTCGCCAAGAAGGCCGACGGCTCGACCGCGCTCTCGGCGGTCGTCGGCTACCTCGTGCTCTCCAACGTCTTCACGGTCATGTCGCCGGTGGTGCTCGCCGGCCAGACCACGGTCGCCGGCGCGCAGGTGGAGATCGACTACAGCGTCTTCGGCGGGATCGTCGTGGGCCTCGTCACCGCCTGGCTGTTCGACCGGTACCACACCATCCAGCTGCCCTCCTACCTGGGCTTCTTCGGCGGCCGCCGGTTCGTGCCGATCATCGTCTCGCTCGTGAGCCTCGTCATCGGGTTCGGCCTGAGCTACGCGTACCCGGTCTTCGACCTGGGCCTCGCGGGGCTCGGCGCCTTCATCGGCGGCACCGGCGCGCTCGGCGCGTTCGTGTACGGCTTCACCAACCGGATGCTGATCCCCGTGGGCCTGCACCACATCCTCAACTCCTACGTGTGGTTCCTCCAGGGCTCCTACACGAAGGGCGACGGCAGCGTCGTCACGGGCGAGCTGACGCGCTTCGCCGCGGGGGATCCGACGGCCGGCGCGCTCACCTCGGGCTTCTACCCGGTGCTCATGTTCGGGCTCCCCGCCGCGGCGCTGGCGATGATCCACCTGTCGAACCCGGCGCAGCGCAAGGCGGCCATCGGGATCCTCGGCGCGGCGGGTCTCACGGCCTTCCTCACCGGCGTCACCGAGCCCTTGGAGTTCGCGTTCATGTTCGCGGCCTTCCCGCTGTACGTCGTGCACGCCCTGCTCACCGGGCTCTCGCTCGCGATCGCGAACCTGCTCGACATCCACCTCGGGTTCTCGTTCTCGGCGGGCCTGTTCGACCTGCTGCTCTACGGCACCGCCCCCGCGGCCAAGAACATCGGGCTGCTCGTCATCATGGGCGTGGTGTACTTCGCGGTCTACTACGTGCTCTNCNGCCTCGTCATCAAGCGGTGGAACCTGCGCACGCCGNGCCGGGAGGACGTGGCGGCGCCCGTCGACGGGGCCNCCCCCCGCCCCTGCCGAGGCGGACGCGGATGCCGCGGGCGCTGCATCCGCCCCTCCGGCCGCGGCCCCCGACGCCGCCGCGTCGGTGCCCACCGCCGAGCGGCTGATCCAGGCCTTCGGTGGGCGCGACAACCTCGTCCTCGTCGACGCGTGCATCACGCGCCTGCGCGTCGAGGTCGCGGACCGCACGCTCGTCGACCACGCGCGCCTCAAGGAGCTCGGCGCCGCCGGCGTGATCGAGGTCGGCGACAACGTCCAGGCCGTCTTCGGCCCGCGCGCGGAGTCGCTGAAGGACGCGATGCGCGAGGCCATCTGATGGAGGTCGTCGTCGTCCCGACCGCGGAGGACGCCGCCCCGCTCGTCGCCGACGCCTACCGCGCGCTGCTCGAGCGCCGGCCGGACGCGGTGCTCGGCCTCGCGACCGGCTCGACGCCCCTGCCGCTCTACTGGGAGCTCATCCGCCGCCACCGGGAGGAGGGGCTGAGCTTCGCGCGGGCACGGGCCTTCCTCCTCGACGAGTACGTGGGGCTGCCCGACGGGCACCCCGAGCGGTACCGCGCCTTCATCGCGGAGGAGCTCGAGCGGCACGTCGACTTCGCCCCCGACGCGATCCTCGGGCCGGGCGACGCCGGATCCGACCCCCTGGATGCGGGCCCCGCCTACGAGCGCGCCATCCGGGAGGCCGGCGGGATCGACCTGCAGATCCTCGGCATCGGCACCGACGGGCACCTGGCCTTCAACATGCCGATGTCGAGCCTCGGCAGCCGCACGCGTCTCAAGACCCTCACGCCCCGGACCCGCCGGGACAACGCGCGCTTCTTCGGCGGCGACGTCGATCGCGTGCCCACGCAGTGCCTCACCCAGGGGCTCGCGACGATCCTCGACAGCCGGCACGCGATCCTGCTCGGCTTCGGTCGGGCCAAGGCGCCTGCCGTGCGCGCGGCCGTCGAGGGGGCGCTGTCGGCGCGCTGGCCCGCGTCGGTCCTCCAGCTGCATCCGCACGCCACGGTGGTCGTCGACGAGGAGGCCGCGGCCGAGCTCGAATTCGTCGACCACTACCGCGACACCTTCGCGGGCAAGCCGGCCGGGCAGGGCCTCTGATGCGGCTGCGCGCCGCCCGGGCCCTCGTCGACGGCGCGTTCACGGGGCCGGTCGTCGTCGACGTCGCGGCGGGGCGGATCACGGCCGTCCACCCGGCGACGGGGGACGAGGTCGTCGACCACGACCTGGTCGACGGGACGCTCAGCGCGGGCCTGCTGGATCTCCAGGTCAACGGCTCGTTCGGCGTCGACGTCGCGTCCGCGGACAGCGCGGGCTGACGGACGCTCCTCGCCGGGCTCGCCTCGCGCGGCGTCACGGGGGTCGAGCCGACCGTGATCACCGCGCCGCTGCCCGAGATCGTGACCGCCCTCACCCGCGTCGGGCGGGCCCAGGGCGACTTCGCCGGCGAGCCGATGGCCCGGATCCTCGGCGCCCACCTCGAGGGCCCCTTCATCTCGCCCGCGCGCAAGGGCGCGCATCGCGTGGAGCGCATGCTCCTCCCGACCCCCGCCCACGTCGACGCGCTGCTCGCGGACCCGGCGGCTCGCGCCGCGCTGCGCACGGTCACGCTCGCCCCCGAGCTGCCGGGCGCCGTGGAGGCGACGCGGCGGCTGGTCGGGGAGGGCTGCGTCGTGTCCGTCGGCCACAGCGACGCCACCGCGGCCCAGGTGCGCGCCGCTGGCGATGCGGGCGCGACCATGACCACGCACGTGTTCAACGCGCAGCGCCCCCTCAAGCACCGGGAACCCGGCGTGCCGGGCGCGGTCCTCACCGACGAGCGCTTCTTCGTCGGGACGATCATCGACGGCCAGCACCTCGACCCCCGCGTCGTGTCGCTCGTGATGAGCGCGGCCGGCCGGCGCATGGTCGGGGTGACCGACGCCATCGTGACCGCCGGGCGGGAGCCCGGGGAGTGGCACGAGTTCGGCGGTCAGCCCGTCGCCAACGACGACTCCGGCCTGGGCCGCCGGCGCGACGGCACGATCGCGGGAGCGGGCGTGGTGCTCGACGAGGGGGTGCGGCGCATGATCGCCGCGGGACTGGATCCGGCGCGCATCCTCGGCGCGTGCACCGAGAACGCCGCGCGCTCGCTCGGGCGCGCCGACATCGGCCACGTCGCCGCGGGAGCGGCCGCCGACCTGGTGTGGTGGGACGCCGCGTGGCAGCCGTCGGCGGTGTGGATCGCGGGAGAGGCGATCCGCCCTCCCGTCGGCTGAGCCGCAGCGACCGGCGGGCCGGCAGCCGCCGGTGGGAGGGCGGGCGTCGTCGCCCGTCGGATCAGGCCCGGTGGATCCGCACCGTGATCACCTGGAACGCCCGCAGCACGAGTCGCACCCCGCGGCCGTCGGCCTCGGGCTCGAACGCGATCGACCGCGGGAAGCCCTCGCCGAGCGGGCGCTCGAGCACGTCCACCTCGGTGGAGCGGTCGGCGTCGAGGTGCGCCTCGAGCCGGGTCGCGGCGCGCGCGCCCGTGGACTCGTAGAGCCGCACGATCACGTCGCCCGAGCCGTCGTCGGCGAGCTTGAGCGCCTCGATCCGCACCGTCCCGCCGTGCACAGAGACGAGGCCGGATGCGGTGGGCAGCGAGGACGGGACGACCTCGGCGGCGTCCGCGGGGGCGGCCACGACGGCGGGCGGCGCCACGACGGCGGGCGCCGCCTCGGTCGCGTCGCCGGGCCGCACGACGCGCACGGGCAGGTTCTGCTCGAGCCCCGCGTCCACCGCGCCCTCGATGCCGACGCCCGGCACGAGCGCGTACTCGAACAGGTGGTGGCCGATGTCCTGCACGGGGTCGGGGGAGCGCGCCGCCCGGACCAGGCTGATCCGCAGCTCGGTCTCGACCTCGCCCGTCCCGCCGACCGTGCGCGTGATGTCGTGGCCGTAGCTGCCCGCGTTGGTGAGGGCCACGCCGTAGCCGGGCTCCTCCACGTGCACGAAGCGGTGCGCCATGACCTCGAAGCGCGCCTCGTCCCACGACGTGTTCGTGTGCGTGGGGCGGCGGACGTGCCCGAACTGGATCTCCGCGCTGTGGTGCTGCGCGTGGATCGTGAGCGGGAAGGTCACCTTGAGCAGCTTCTCGTCCTCGAGCCAGTCGAGATCGGCGGTGGCGTGGATCCGGGCGTCGTCGGCGTGCAGCGACACCCGCTGCACGACGCGCGAGCGCCCGAACTGGCGGACCACCTCGACGGTCGCGCGCAGCGGCGAGTCCTCCACGAGCTCGACCGACGCGGCCTCGACGAGGTCGGTGCGGCTCGCGCGGTAGTGCGCGTCGACGTCCCACGCGTCCCACGCGGTCGGGATGTCCTCGTGCAGCTGCAGCAGGTTCGCGAAGCGGCCGGCGGGCACGAGCTCGCGGTCCGCGAAACGGCGATCGACGATCGAGGTGATGAGGCCGCGCGCGTCGAGCGTCACGCGCAGCAGCCCGTTGTCGAGCACGGTGCCGCCATCGGCGCGCGTCGTGACGACGGGGGAGGCGGGATCCACCGCGACGAGCGGCGCGATCCCGCTGCCGGGCACCGCGACGAGTGCGAGCGCGGATCCGTCTGCCGCCTCCACGAGCGCGGTGCGCGCGTGGCCGGTCGAGTTCACCGCGAACGCTCCGGATCCGTCGCCCTCGCCTTCGCCCGTGGCCTGCGCCGTGACCCGCGCGATCGCGTCGGCCACGAGCGCGTCGAGCTCGGCGAGGCTGCGGGCGTAGTCCTCCTCGTTCTCGCGGTGCACCCACGTGATGGAGGAGCCGGGGAGGATGTCGTGGAACTGCTGCAGCAGCGTCTGCTTCCAGAGCCGGTCGAGCGCCGCGTACGGGTAGTCGGCGCCCGTGCGGACGGCCGCGATCGTCCACCACAGCTCCGCCTCGCGCAGGCGGTGCTCGGCCTGGCGGTTGCCGCGCTTCTCGCGGGCGTGCGACGTGAACGTGCCGCGGTGCAGCTCGAGGTACAGCTCGCCGACCCACACGGGCGCGTCCGGGTACTCGGCCTCGGCCTTGCGGAAGAACTCGTCCGGGTGCTCGACGACCACCTTCGGCGACCCCTCAAGGTCGGCGGTGCGGCGCTGGCGCTCCATCATGTCGCGCGTGGGACCGCCGCCGCCGTCGCCGTAGCCGAAGGGCGCGAGCGACATCGTGGCGCGGCCCTTCTCGCGGAACTGCCGCACCGCGTGGTGCGTCTCCTCCGCCTCGAGCGTGGAGTTGTAGGTGTCGATGGGCGGGAAGTGGGTGAAGATGCGCGACCCGTCGATGCCCTCCCAGAAGAAGGTGTGGTGCGGGAACGTGTTGGTCTGGTTCCAGGAGAGCTTCTGCGTGAGGAACCAGTCGAGGCCCGCGAGCTTCGCGATCTGCGGGAACGACGCCGTGTAGCCGAACGAGTCCGGCAGCCACACGCCGTGGGTCTCGACGCCGAGCTCCTCCTGGAAGAAGCGCATGCCGTGGGTGAGCTGGCGGATCATCGCCTCGCCGCCCGGGAGGTTGCCGTCGGGCTCGATCCACATGGATCCGACCGGGTACCAGGTGCCGTCCGCGATGGCCTGCTTGATGCCCTCGAACACCGTCGGGTAGTTCTCCTTCACCCAGACGTACTGCTGCGCCTGCGAGCACGCGAAGCGGAAGTCGGGGTACTGCTCGGCGAGCCGGAGCACGTTGGAGAAGGTGCGCGCGGTCTTCCGCTTCGTCTCGCGGATGGGCCAGAGCCACGCGCTGTCGATGTGGGCGTGGCCGACGCCGCTCAGCGTGTGGGCGCTCGTCCCGGCGGGGCGCGAGAGCACGTCGGCGAGCTCGGCGCGGGCGGCGGCCGCGGTGCCGACGATGTCGTCCATCGCGAGCACGTCGAGCGCGCGCTCGATCGCCCGCAGCACCTCGTGGCGGCGCGGCTCGGTCTCGGGCAGCTCCATCAGCAGCTGGTACAGCACCTCGACGTCGAAGCGCAGCGCCCACACCTCGGGCTCGAACACGGCGAGCTCGGCCTGGCGGAAGCGGTAGATGGGCTCGGCGGGCGCGGTGGCCTTGTCGCCGTAGGGCGTCGGCACGAACTCGTTGACGAGGATGTTCGGGTTGCCCGCCGCCTCCACGAGGAAGCGCACCTGCTCGCCGCCCGCGGCCTCGTCGGCGAGGCGCACGTAGGTGTTGCGCGGGTGGATCCCCTTGACCGGCACGCCGTCCATCGTGTGCACGAGGCACTCGGCCTGGTTGCCCGGCCAGTCGCCGATGAAGCCCGGGTCGATGAGCAGCTCGACCGTGCGTCCCGCCCACTCCGCGGGGATCTCGCCGGTCACCTCGAACCACCACGTGGACCACGCACGGCCCCACGGCTCACCGAGCGCGAACGGCGCGTACTCCTGCCGCATCGCCTCGGCGACGGGCACGGGCTCGTCGGGCGCCATCCACGCGCGGAGCGCGACGGGCGTCTTCGACGAGTAGACGGCGGGCGTGATCCGCTCGTCGAGCGCGCGGAGGATGCGCTCCTGGACGAGCTTCTGGTTCTGGTGCATGGGGAGTCCTTCGGGAGGTCGGGATGCAGGCAGGCGGTGGGCGCCGCGGGTCCGGGAGGGCCGCGGTCAGCGCAGGTAGGAGAGCGCCGGGAACGCGTGCATCGCGTCCTCCAGCAGGGAGCGCGCGACGGTCACGGAGTCGACGAGCGGGTGGTGCGCGAGGGCGCGTACCGCGGCAGCGCGGGATCCGCCGACGCCGGCCTCGATGGTCTGCCGCTCGACGTACTTGGCGTTGGTGACGAGGCCCACGCCGAAGTCGGGCAGCTCGGTGCCGGCGACCGGATGCGCGCCCGAGGCGTCGACGACGCACGGCACCTCGACCACGGCGTCCGCGTCGAGCGCCGCGAGCGTGCCGCGGTTGCGCACGTTGAGGATCAGCCGCGCGCTCTGGTCGTACGCGATGCCGCGCATGAGCGCGATCGCGACGTCCTCGTAGCCGCCCGAGACGAGGTCGTTCTCGTCGCGGTCGCCCATGCCGGCCGACTGGCGGTTCGTGGCCATGTACGTGGTCTCGCGGTCGAGCCGCGTGCGCTCCCAGAGCGCGAGCGCGGACACGTCGTGCCGGTGCTCGAGCTGCTCGTAGAACCGGCCCTGCTGCTCCACGAGGAAGGCGCCGCGCGTCTGCGCGGCCAGCTGGTCGGCGTGCCGCACCTCGCGCTGGAAGTAGTAGTAGTGCAGGTACTCGTTCGGCACGGCGCCGAGCTCGGTGACCCATTCGGCGCCGAAGAGCCGGCCCTCCTCGAACGTGCCGATGAGGTCGGGGCGGGCCATGAGGTCTGGCAGCACGTCGCGGCCGTCGACGCGGAGGCCGCGCAGCCAGCCGAGGTGGTTGAGCCCGGCGTAGTCGATGACCACGTCGTCGCCCTGCACCCCGAGCGCGCCGAGCACGCGGCGGGCGAGCCCGATGGGGGAGTCGCAGATCCCGATGACGCGGTCGCCGAGCACGCGGGACATGGCCTCGGTGACGACGCCGGCCGGGTTCGTGAAGTTGATGACCCAGGCGTCGGGGGCCTGCGCGCGGATCCGCTCGGCGAGGTCCATGACGACCGGCAGCGTCCGCAGCGCGTACGAGATGCCGCCATAGCCGACGGTCTCCTGCCCGATGACGCCGTGCGCCATGCCGAGGCGCTCGTCGCACGAGCGCCCCGCCATGCCGCCCACCCGGATCGCGGAGAACACGAACGAGGCGCCCGCCAGCGCCTCGTCGAGATCGGTGTGCAGCGTGATCACCGGGGCGTCGGCGTACGCGGCCGCCTGCTCGGCGAGCACGCGCGCGACGGCCGTGAGGCGCACCTCGTCGGTGTCGTAGAGGGCCACGTGGTCGACGCGGCCGGCCTCGTGGTCGCGCAGCAGCGCCGAGTAGACGAGCGGGACGCGGAAGCCGCCCCCGCCCAGGATCGTGAGCCTCATGCGACGGTCACCGACACTCCCTTGTCCGCGAGGCCCTGCGACACCCGCTCGTGCGGGGCGGCCTCGGTGATCAGCTGCGTCAACGACGCGGTGGGGGCGACACGGCCGGCGCCGGTGCCCGGGAACTTGGAGGAGTCGGCGAGCACCGTGACCCGGTCGCTCACCTCCGCCATCGCGCGCTTGATGGGCACCTGGGCCATCGTCGTGTCGCGCAGGTCGCCGTTGTCGGCGATGCCGCTCACGCCCACGAACGCGTGGTCGGCGTGCAGCATCCGCAGGCTCTCGGCCGTGAGGGGGCCGGACACCGAGCGGTAGACCGGATCCCAGTCGCCCGGCAGCAGGATGAGCCGCACGGTCCGGTCGTCGCGCAGCACGTCGAACGCGGCGACGTTCGCGGTGATCACCGTGAGGGAGCGGCCGCGCAGCTGCTCGGCGAGGTGCAGCGTGGTGGTGCCGATGTCGAGCACGACCGACTGGCCGTCCTGGATCTGCGCCGCCGCGGCCCGCGCGATGCGCTCCTTGGCCTCGCGGTTCACCTGCTCCACCTCGGCGAACGGCGCGTCGACCTCGACGAGCACCGCGCCGCCGTGGGTGCGCCGGAGCGCGCCCTGCTCGTCGAGGCGGGCCAGGTCGCGGCGGATGGTCGCGTCGCTCGTCCCGGCGGCCTCGGCGAGCTCGGCGACCGTGGCGCTGCGGGTGGCGCGCAGCCGGTCGAGGATCACGAACTCTCGGGCGTCTCTCATGATGTGAACATTAGCGCGCAGGATCAGTCAGAAACAATCTCGTAATGAACAAGGTCTTCCATCCATGTGCTCACATGGGCTAGAAACGTCACTACCGGTCGGCGGGCACCCGTCGACCTCGTCCCGCCGGCAGCGTCGCCGTCGGCGGACCCGCACCGCTTCCCGCCTGGGCCGCGTCGCGGCCCACCCGAAGGAATGAGGTCCCCGTGTCCGCAGCCCCGCGTCCCGACCAGGCCGCCGCCGACCAGGCCCCCGCCGGGCTGCTCGTCGTCGGCCAGCTGTTCGCGGACGTCGTGTTCGGCGAGCTGCCGGGCGGACCGCGACCGGGCCACGAGATCTGGACGTCGTCCTTCGGCCACGGCCCGGGCGGCATCGCGAACTTCGCCATCGCCGGCGCGCGCCTCGGGGTGCCGACCACCATCGCGGCGGCCGTGGGCACGGATCCCTTCTCCCTCCTGGTGCGCGCCGCGCTCGCCGCCGAGGGCGTGGTGCTCGACCACCTGGTGACCCTCGACGACTGGGCGCTGCCCGTCACCGCGTCGCTCGGCTACGACGACGACCGCGCGCTCGTCACGGGCGGCGTGCCCTGCCCGCTCGGATCCGACGAGCTCGTGCCGGGCGAGGTGCCGGCCGCCGCCGCGGCGCTCGTGCACCTGGATCCGCACCGCAGCTCCTGGATCGGGCGCGCCGCCGCAGCAGGCACCGACGTCTACGCCGACGTGGGCTGGGACCCGTCCGAGCGCTGGGATCCCGCCATCCTCGACCAGCTCGACGACTGCCACGCGTTCATCCCGAACGAGCTCGAGGCCTCCGCGTACACGGGCACCGACTCGGCCGTGCAGGCCGCCCGGGCGCTCGCCGCGCGCGTGCCGCTCAGCGTCGTGACCTCCGGATCCCGCGGCGTCGTCGCCGTGGACGCGGCCCGCGGCGAGGAGGTCGTGCGGCCTCCGCTCGCCGTGCGCGCGATCGACGCGACCGGCGCGGGCGACGTGTTCGGCGCGTCCCTCGCCGCGTCCGCCCGGGCGCCGTGGACCCTGACCCAGCGCATCGACTTCGCCTGCCTCGTCGCGGGGATCACGGTCACCCGCCCCGGCGGCGCGTCCGGGGCCCCGCGCCTCGACGAGCTCGTGCCCTGGCTGCGCGCGCATCCCGAGGCAGCGGAGCCCGGCCGCTACGACTACCTCGCTGACTCCCTCGACCACCCCGACGGCGCGCGCCTGCTCGCCTGACGCGAGCCGCCGCACGCGACCCGCGATCCCTCCCCGCATCTCCGCCCCGACCCGCCCGTCCCCCCACCGAATCGAGAACCACCATGTCCCACCACCCCGCCCGCCGGTCCCGCGCCCGGCGCATCGTCGTCGGCGTCGCGACCCTCGCGCTCCTCGCGCCGGTCCTCGCCTCCTGCTCGTCGTCGTCGGGATCCTCGGCAGGCGGCCAGCTCGACCTCTGGATCTGGCCGGACGGCCTCAGCCAGACGGTGCTCGACAAGGTGCCGGCCGAGGTGCCGGGCACGACGCTCAACGTCTCGACCATCGGCGGCGACTTCAAGCAGAAGCTCGTCACCACCTTCACCGGCCGCTCGGGCCTGCCGTCCGTCACGGGCGTCAAGGGCGAGGACATGCCGTACTTCCTCAGCGAGGACGGCCTCTTCGAGGACCTCGACCAGCTCGGCGCGAAGGACGTCACCGACCAGTACCCGGCATGGAAGCTGAAGGAGGCGACCACGAAGGACGGCCAGCTCATCGGCCTCCCCATCGACATCGGCCCCACCGCCCTCTACTACCGGGCGGACGTGTTCAAGAAGGCGGGCCTCCCCAGCGAGCCGGCCGACGTCGCCGCGGCGACGGCCACGTGGGACGACTACTTCGCGTTCGGCAAGAAGCTCAAGGCGGCGACCGGCGGCGCGATCTTCGTCGACGCCTCGGACGTGTTCACCAAGTCCATCGGCCAGGGCACCACGCGGTTCGTGGACGAGGACGGCGACTTCACGGGCGACAGCCCCGAGATCAAGACCGCGTGGGACCGCGCGGTGCTCGCGTACAAGGACGGCCTGACGGCGAACGTCACCGACGGCAGCCCGGACTGGGCCTCGGCCATCAGCAACGGATCCCTCCCCGCCCTCCTCGGCGCGTCCTGGTACCAGGCCGACATCAAGAGCGCGACCGCCGACACCTCGGGCGACTGGCGCGTGGCGCCCATGCCCGGCGGACCCGCGAACATCGGCGGCTCGTTCCTCTCCATCCCCGCCGGCACGAAGGACCCCCAGGCCGCGTTCGCGGTGATCAAGGACGTGCTCAGCGAGGACAACCAGGTGACCGCGTACGCCGACAAGGGCATCTTCCCGTCGGCCACCGCCGCCTACGACTCCCCGGAGCTGCAGAAGGGCGACGACTTCTTCGGCGGCCAGTCGACCGTCGGGATCTTCGCCGACGCGGCCGCCAAGATGCCCACCGCCTACACGAGCCCCTACGACAGCCAGGTGCAGGCCGCGTTCGTCACCGAGCTGCAGAACGTCACGTCGCTCGGCAAGGACCCGGACCAGGCCTGGGACGACGCCGTCGCCGCCGGCGAGGCCGCGCTGAAGACCGCGAAGCAGTGATCCCCGTCGCCGTCCGCCCAGGAGGGCGCCCGCCCGCGCCCTCCCGGGCGGGCGCGGGTCCCTCGGGCTCCGCGCCGTCCCGGGCGGGCGCGGGCACGCGGGGCCTCCGCCGCACGTGGCCGTACTACGTCGCCATCGCGCCGTTCTTCGTGCTGTTCGCGATCTTCGGCCTGTTCCCCGCCGTCTACTCGCTCGTGCTCTCGTTCCAGGACTGGAACGGGCTCGGCACGGCCAAGTGGGTGGGCCTCGCGAACTTCCAGGCCCTCGCGGCCGACGCCACCTTCTGGCTGTCGATCAAGAACACGCTCATCATCTTCGCGCTGTCCACGTTCCCGATGATGGTGATCGCGGTCGTCGTCGCGGCCATGCTCAACTCGGCGAAGCGGCTCAGCACCTTCTACAAGATCAGCTACTTCGTGCCGAACGTGACGAGCGTGGTGGCGATGGCGGTGCTGTTCGGATCCATCTTCGGCGACAGCTTCGGGCTCGTGAACGCGGGCCTCCGCGCGATCGGGCTCGACGGCGTGGCCTGGCTCTCGACGCCGTGGGCGATCCAGGTGACCATCGCGATCCTCATCACGTACCAGTGGACCGGCTACAACGCGATCATCTTCCTCGCGGGCATGCAGGCCATCGGCACCGAGGTCTACGAGGCCGCCAAGCTCGACGGCGCCGGCGCCATCCGCACGTTCTGGTCGGTGACGCTGCCGCTGCTGCGCCCCACGATCCTGTTCGTGCTCGTGGTCTCGACCATCACGGGCCTGCAGAGCTTCACCGAGGCGCAGGTGCTCACGGCCTCGTCCAGCACGACGAACCCGAACTCGGGCGGCGCGGGCCAGGCCGGCCTCACGACCGTCCTGTACTTCTACCAGCAGGCCTTCAACTACAACCGCTTCGGCTACGGCGCCGCCATCGCGTGGGGCGTGTTCCTGCTCGTGGTGATCTTCTCCATCATCAGCTTCCGGCTCGGGTCGGAGAAGAAGGAGAAGGTCGTGCGGGCGGCCGGCACGAGGAAGGGGCACCGCGCATGAGCACGACCGTCCACGCCGCGGGATCCGCCGCGGCCCGTGTCGCCGACCGGGCATCGGGCCGGCCGCGCGACGAGCGCACCGGCCGTCCCGCCGGCCGTCGGCAGCTGCCGCCCGGACGCGTGATCCTGCACGGGATCCTCTTCGCGGGATCCATCGTGAGCCTCTTCCCGCTCTACTGGCTCGTCGTGATGGCGAGCAACACCACGAGCGACATCTACAAGTCGCCGCCCGTGCTCGTGCCGGGGCCGCACCTGTGGGACAACATCCAGGCCGTGTTCCGCACGATCGACTTCGGCGGATCGCTCATGAACACCGTCATCGTCGCGGTCTCCGTGACGGTGCTCGTGCTGTTCTTCGACTCGATCGCGGCGTTCACGTTCGCGAAGTACGAGTTCCCCGGCCGCCGCGTGCTCTTCGGGCTGCTGCTCGTGACGTTCATGCTGCCCGCGCAGCTGTCGGTGATCCCGCAGTTCGTGACGATGATCAACCTCGGCTGGGTCGGCCAGCTGCAGGCGCTCATCGTGCCGGCCGCCGCGAACGCGTTCGGCATCTTCTGGCTGCGGCAGTTCATCATCTCGAGCGTGCCGGACGAGCTCATCGACGCGGCGCGCATCGACGGCGCCGGGTTCTTCCGGCAGTACCTCACCGTGTGCCTGCCGCTCATCCGGCCGGGCCTCGGGTTCCTCGGGATCTTCACCTTCATCGCCGCGTGGAACGACTACCTCTGGCCGCTCATCGTGCTGAACGACCCGGGCACGCTCACGCTGCAGGTCGCGATGAGCCAGCTCAACAGCGCCCACGGCAAGGACTACGGCATGGTCATGGCGGGCGCGCTGCTCGCGGTGATCCCGCTCATCGTCGTGTTCCTCGTGGGGGCGAAGCAGTTCATCGGCGACATCGCGAAGGGCGCGCTGAAGTGACGGACGTCTCGACGCGACCGCCGCGCATCACGGCCGTGGACGACGCGGCTGCCCTCGGGATGGCGGCGGCCGACGTGGTGCAGGCGTTCATCGGCGAGGACCCAGCCGGCGTGCTCGGTGTCGCGACCGGATCCAGCCCCGAGCCGCTCTACGCCGAGCTCGCCCGGCGGCACCGGGAACGCGGCCTCGTCACCGACGGCCTCTCGCTCGTGGCGCTCGACGAGTACGTGGGGCTCCCGGCCGGGCACCCGCAGTCGTACCTCGCGTTCGTGCGGGACCGCATCGCCGAGCCGCTCGGCGTGCCGAGCGCGCGCGTCATCGTGCCCGACGGCACGGCGGGCGACCCGCGCGCGGCGGCGCACGAGCACGAGCGGCGGATCCGACGGCTCGGCGGCGCGGGCCTCCAGATCGTGGGCATCGGCGCCAACGGGCACCTCGGCTTCAACGAGCCGGGCTCGCCCTTCGACGGGATCAGCCGCGTGGTGCGCCTCGCCGAGGGCACGCGGCGCGACAACGCGCGGTACTTCGGCGGGGATCCCCGGCGAGTGCCGACGCACGCCATCACGCAGGGCATCGCGACGATCATGACGGCCGAGCGGATCCTGCTCGTCGCCTCCGGCGCGCGGAAGGCCGACGCGCTCGCCGCGGCGCTCGCCGGACCGGTCGCGGAGGCGGTGCCCGCGTCGATCCTGCAGCGGCACCCGCGCGTGACCGTCGTCGCCGACCGGGCCGCGCTCGCGGGGCTCGCGGCGCTCGCCTGATCGGCGCGGTCGCCTGACCGACGCGGGCGCGGCGGCCGCCGCCCCGCATCCGCCCTCACCGCGCCCCGGCGCACCGACCAGCACGGGAGTCCCCGCATGTCCCACCTCGACGACGTCGCCCCCGGATCCGCCTCGAGGCTCCGCCCGCGCGCCCGCTTCGCGACGGACGCGCCCGTCCTCTCCCTCGACGGCGACTGGCGGTTCCGCCTGCTGCCGGAGGCGCCGGTCGACCGGGCCGGAGCGACGCCCGAGGTCGCGGATCCGGCCCTCGACGCCGCCGCCCTCGACGCGGCCGGCTGGACGACGCTTCCCGTGCCGAGCCACTGGGTGCTGCACGGCCACGGATCGCCCGCGTACACGAACCTCCAGTACCTGTTCCCCATCGACCCGCCGCACGTGCCCGACGCGAACCCGACGGGCGAGCACCGGCGCGTGTTCTCGCTGCCCGCCTCCCTCGCGGGCGCCGACCGCGTGCTGCTGCGCACCGACGGGATCGAGGGGCTCGCGACGTTCTGGGTCAACGGCGTCGAGGCGGGCTGGACGACCGGCAGCCGCCTCACGACCGAGCTCGACGTGACGGAGCTGCTCGTGCCGGGGGAGAACGTGCTCGGGATCCGCGTGCACCAGTGGTCGGCCGCCTCCTACCTCGAGGACCAGGACCAGTGGTGGCTGCCCGGGATCTTCCGCTCGATCGAGCTGCTCGCCCGGCCCGTCGGCGCCCTCGACGACGTGCGGGTGCGGGCCGACCGCGACCCGGCCGACGGATCCGGCCGCCTCGACGTGCAGGTCGACGGCGCGTTCCCCGTGGTGGTGCGCGTGCCCGAGCTGGGGATCCACGCGACCTGGGAGACCGCGGCCGACGTCGCGCCCGTCTCCCTCCCCGCGGTCGAGGCGTGGAACGCCGAGCGGCCGCGCCTCTACGACGCGACCGTGTCGTCGCCCGGCGAGACGGCGACGCTGCGCATCGGCTTCCGCACGGTGCGCATCGACGGCGACGCGCTCCTCGTCGACGGCCGCCGCCTCACCTTCCGCGGCGTCAACCGGCACGAGTCGCACCCCGAGCGCGGCCGCGTGTTCGACGAGGCCGAGGCGCGCGCCGACCTCGAGCTGATGAAGCGGAGCGGCGTGAACGCGATCCGCACTTCCCACTACCCGCCGCATCCGCGCCTCATCGACATCGCCGACGAGCTCGGCTTCTGGGTCGTGCTCGAGTGCGACCTCGAGACGCACGGCTTCTGGGACGTCGAGTGGCGGGACAACCCCTCCGACGACCCGCGCTGGCGCGATGCCTACCTCGACCGCATCGCCCGCACGGTCGGCCGCGACCGCAACCACCCGTCGATCGTGATGTGGTCACTCGGCAACGAGTCCGGCACCGGGCGCAACATCGCCGCGATGTCGGCGTGGGTGCGGCGCGCGGATCCGACCCGTCCCGTGCACTACGAGGGCGACCTCACGGGCGAGCACACCGACGTGTACTCGCGCATGTACCCGACGCTCGAGGAGATCGACTCGGTGTGCGGCACGCCCGTGGCGAGCATCCACGAGACCACGGGCGCGGCGGGCGCGAAGCAGCGCGCGAAGCCCTTCATCCTGTGCGAGTACGGGCACGCGATGGGCAACGGCCCTGGATCCCTCGCCGACTACGAGGACGCCATCGACCGCTGGCCGCGCCTGCACGGCGGCTTCGTGTGGGAGTGGCGCGACCACGGGCTGCTCGCGCGCACCGCGGACGGCCGGCCCTTCCACGCGTACGGCGGCGACTTCGGCGAGCCCGTGCACGACGGGTCGTTCGTGATGGACGGCCTGCTGCTCTCCGACGGCACGCCCACCCCGGGCCTCGCCGAGCTCGCGGCGGTCATCGCGCCCGTGCGGGTGCGGGTCGCGGCCGACGGATCCGGCGTGCGGGTGGAGAACCGGCGGCACAGCGCATCCACCGACGACGTCGACCTCGTCTGGATCCTCGCCCACGACGGCCGACCCGTCGCCCGCGGGATCCTCGAGCACGCGCCCCTCGTGGCGGGCTCCACGGCGACGCTCCCGCTGCCCGCCGAGGCGCGCGCCGCCGGCCACGCCGAGGAGGCGCACGTGACGGTGCAGGTGGTGACGCGGCACGACGCGCCGTGGGCCGAGGCCGGTCACGTCGTGTCGTCGCACCAGGCGCTCGTGCGCGACCGGCCCGCACCGAGGCCGCGTCCGGCCGGGCGTTGGTACGGGGACGCGCTCGGCGTCGGGACCTTTGACGCGCGCGGCGACCTCGTCTCCTGGGGCGGCGTGCCCGTGCGCGGCCCGCGGCTGGAACTGTGGCGCGCCCCGACCGAGAACGACCGCGGGGCTGGCCAGGGATCGTACGAGCTGGCCGAGCCCGAGCTGACCCGCGGCCGCGGCGCCGAGGAGTCCCCGCCGTCGGCCGACCGGTGGAGGGGGCGCGGGCTGCACCGGCTCACGCACCGGCTCCTCGGATCCACCCGCACCGCCGACGGAGTGGAGACGCGGATGCGCGTGCAGGCCGCGCACTCCGGCGCAGGCGTCGACGTGGCCTTCCGCTGGACCGCGACCGACCGCGGCCTCCTGCTCGCGACCGAGGCCGTGCCCTTCGGTGTGTGGGACTGCACCTGGCCGCGCGTCGGTGTGCGCATCGCCCTGCCCGCCGCGCTCGCGGACCACCCGGTCACCTGGCACGGCACCGGCCCCGGGGAGTCGTACGCGGACAGCCGCGCCGCCGCCCGCGTCGGCCGCTTCGCGTCGAGCGTCGACGGCCTCGCGGTCACCTACGCGCGCCCGCAGGAGACGGGCCACCGGCCGGAGCTGCGCTCGCTCGTGGTCGGCGACGGATCCGCGACCCCGCTCACCGTGACGACCGTGCCCGACGGATCCGGCCACCGCGCCGGCTTCCAGCTCTCCCGCTGGACCCCGCAGCAGATGACCGACGTCGGCCACCCGCACGAGCTGCCCGACCCCGACGGGCTCCATCTGCTCCTCGACGACGCCCAGCACGGCCTCGGATCCCGCGCGTGCGGCCCCGACGTGCTCCCGCGCCACGCGCTCTGGCCGTCGCTGCGCACGTGGGAGGTGCTGCTGGGGTAGCCCGGCGAGCCGCCGTGTCCGCCCCGAGCCGTGCGTGCCGCGTCAGATCGTGCGCGTGGAGCTCGTCCAGCCGACGACCCAGTCCGGCATCCGCATGTCGTCGGGGGCCGGGCCGACGAGCTCGTCCAGCTCCGACGCGGACACCGTCCCGCCGCCCTCCTGGAGGAAGCGGTTGCGGACGACGGCGTGCGCCGCGACCTGATCCCCGACGAGGAAGGTCTGCTCGACGTACGACCACCTGTCGTGCGTGCCGAGGACCCGGCTCTCGACGACGAACCGCTCCCCGAGGGTGAGGGAGCGGCGGTAGGTGACGGTCTGCCCCGCGACGACCGGGTACCAGCCGCGCGCGCGGACCCGGGCCCAGAGGCCGGAGCGCACGAGGAGGTCCAGGCGGGCGACGTCCATGATCGTGAGGTACCGGCCGTTGTTCATGTGGCCGAACAGGTCGAGGTCGTTCGGGAGCACCCGGAAGGCCGTCCGCGCGGTGTCCCATATGCTGAGGCGCCCCCGGCGGCGTGCGGTGAGGCGCATGAGCAGCAGGCGGAAGTAGAGGTTCACGGTTCTCCGTTCGAGGGTAGGGCGCCGCTACCGCCCTCCGAGGGGGTGGGGCGGGCGCTGGGCACGACGCTACGGATCCGGTCGGCCGATCGCGTCGGCAGTCCACATGGCGTGGGCCGCGTCCCGCTCCCGGAGCGCTCGTGCGCGGTCCCCGCGTCGACGGATCCGTTCCGCGACGGCACCGGGATCCGCCCACCCGCTGGCGCTAGGCTCCATGCGCGCGCATGGAACTGATCCGTGCGGGAAGGAACACACCATGAGCACCACGTACCGCGTCGGCTACCTCGTCGGCAGCCTGTCGTCCACCTCCATCAACCGGGCCCTGTCGCTCGCCCTGAAGCGCCTCGGCGCGCAGGCCGGACTCGAGCTCACCGAGATCCCGATCCAGCCGCTGCCCTTCTGCAGCGCCGACATGGACGGCGACTACCCCGCGGTCGCGAACGACTTCAAGGCCGCGATCGCCGACGCGGACGCGATCATGATCGTCACGCCCGAGTACAACCGCTCGGTCCCCGGCGTCCTCAAGAACGCGCTCGACTTCGCGAGCCGCCCCTACGGCGAGAACGCGTTCCAGGGCAAGCCCAGCGCGGTCATCGGCACGTCCATCGGCGCGGTCGGCACGGCGGTCGCGCAGCAGCACCTGCGCAGCATCCTGTCGTTCCTCGCGTCGCCCGAGCTGTCGCAGCCCGAGGCGTACATCCAGAACACCGAGGGCCTCATCTCGCCCGAGGGCGCGATCTCGAACGCGGGCACCGATGAGTTCCTCGTCGGCTGGCTGCAGGCGTTCCACGCGCACATCGAGAAGAACCTGGCGAGCGTCTCGGCGTAGTCGCCGACGCACGACGCGAGGGGCCCGGGCGGGAACGTCCGGGCCCCTCGTGTGGGCGCGGGTCGTGTGGCGGCTCCGTCGCCCGTCCCCGGGACCCGGCATGCGATGCTTCCGGGCATGCGCAAGCCCATCCCCACCTGGATCGCGGTTCTCATCACGTTCCTCCTCGGCGTGATCTCCTTCTCCCTCCTCCGATCGGCGTGGTCGATCGTGCTCTTCGGTGTCCTCGTCCTCGGCACCGCGGTCATCCACCGGGTCGTGTCCCGGCGCCTCCGGAGGTAGTCCGCGGCCGGGTCGGGCGGCGCGTGGGAACGAGGGTCGAAGCGGCGGGTGGGGTAAGGCTATGCTTACCCGCGGCTCGGGCTCCCCGCCGGGCCGCCCGCCGGCCGCGACCCCAGGAGACCCATGCCCCGCGCTCGCGCCCTCGCCCGCCTCACCGCCACCGCCGTGACGGGCCTCGTGCTCGTCGCCCTCACCGGATGCGGCGCCTCGGAGGAGGTGCCCGCCGCATCCGTCGCCGAGGCGGGGGAGGGGTCCACGACGTACCCGCTGACGCTGTCGAACTGCGGTCACGACGTGACGATCGACCAGGCGCCGTCGCGCGTGGTGTCGCTCGACCAGGACTCCACCGAGATCCTGCTGTCGCTCGGGCTCCAGGACCGCATGGTCGGGACCGCGTCGTGGACGGATCCCGTGCTCGACTCCCTGGCCGACGCGAACGCGCAGGTGCCCCGACTCGCCGACAACGCGCCCACCTACGAGGTGCTCATGGGCGCGGATCCCGACTTCGTCACCGCGTCCTTCGGCCGCCACTACGGCACCGGCGGCGTCGTCACGCGCGACCGGCTGGCCGAGACGGGGATCTCCTCGTACCTCTCTCCCACGGACTGCGACTCCGACGTCAGCATCAACGGCGGCGGGCAGCGCACCACCCCGCTCACGGTCGACGCGCTGTACCAGGAGATCCGCGAGATGGCCGAGGTCTTCGACGTGGAGGACCGCGGCGAGGCGCTCGTGTCGTCGCTCCTGCAGCGCGCGGCGGCGGCCACCGACGGCATGGACCTCGGTGGCGCCCAGGTCATGTACTGGTTCGCGGACACGAAGACGCCGTACATGGGCGGCGGCTTCGGCGCCACCGCGCTCCTGTCGCGTCAGACGGGCCTCACCGACACGTTCCCCGAGGTGCGCGACGACTTCATCGCCACCGGATGGGAGACCGTGGTCGACCGCGACCCGGACATCCTCGTGCTCGGCGACCTCCAGCGGAACCGCTTCCCCGGCGACAAGCTGCAGGACAAGGTCGACTTCCTGAAGTCGGACCCGCTCACGCGCGACCTCACGGCCGTCAAGGAGGACCGGATGGTGGCGCTGCACGGCGCGGAGCTGAACCCGTCCATCCGCTTCGTCGACGGGCTCGAGAAGATCCGGGCCTGGTGGGACGCGCGCGGGGACCGGCTCTGAGCGCGGCGGCCCCGGGGGCCTCGGACGCGCAGGGTGCCCCGCGGGCTCCGATCGCGACGGTCGCCCGGCGGGTCATGGGGCTCCCGCACGCGCTCCGCGTCGCGGTGCTCCTCGCGCTCGGGATCGTCGCCCTCGCGCTCTCGGTCGGCGTCGCCGTGACCCTCGGCCCGGCCGACGTGTCGCTCGTGAACGTGCGCGACATCCTGCTCAACCACGCGGGGCTCGCGAGCATCCCGGTGCGGGTCTCCGAGGACGCCATCGTGTGGCAGGAGCGCCTGCCGCGGGCGCTCGTCGCGGCCGCGTGCGGCGCGGGGCTCGGCCTCTGCGGCGTCGTGCTCCAGTCGCTGCTGCGGAACCCGCTCGCCGATCCCTTCGTGCTCGGCGTCTCCTCGGGCGCGTCCACCGGGGCCGTGCTCATCGGCGTGCTGGGTCTCGGCGGCGGCGCGATCGGCATGTCCGGCGGCGCGTTCATCGGCGCGCTGGTGGCGTTCGGCTTCGTGCTGCTGCTCGCGCGCTTCTCCTCGGGCGGCACGGCGGGCGTGATCCTCGCGGGCGTCGCCGGAACGCAGCTCTTCTCCGCGCTCACGTCGCTCGTGGTCTTCGCGTTCGCGGACTCCGACGAGACGCGTGGCATCATGTTCTGGCTCCTCGGATCCCTCGAGGGCATGCGCTGGGACGAGGTCGGCCTCAGCGTCGGCGTGGTCGCGGTCGGCGCGGTCGTGTGCCTCGCCTCCGCCCGCTCCCTCGACGCGTTCGCGTTCGGGGAGGAGGTGGCGTCGTCGCTCGGGATCCACGTGGGCCGCACCCGCACGATCCTCCTGGTCGTCACGGCGCTCCTCACCGCCACGCTCGTGAGCATCGCGGGGGCCATCGGCTTCGTCGGCCTGGTGCTCCCGCACGCGGCGCGCCTCATGTTCGGCCAGCGGCACGCGCGCGTCGTCCCCGCGACGATCGTGCTCGGCGCGGTGTTCATGGTGTGGGTCGACGCGGTCTCCCGGCTCGCGTTCGCGCCCACGCCGCTGCCCGTGGGCGTCGGCACCGCACTCGTCGGCGTGCCCGTGTTCATGCTGCTGCTGATGCGGAACCGGGGCCGGGCATGACGCTCGAGGCGCACGGCGTCAGCTGGTCGCGCGGCGGCCCGCTCGTGGTCGACGGCGTCACGCTCGAGCCCGCGCCCGGATCCACGGTGGGGCTGCTCGGGCCGAACGGCTCGGGCAAGTCGTCGCTGCTCAAGCTGCTGCAGGGGGCGGCGTCGCCCGACTCCGGCCGCGTGACGCTCGACGGCGCCGACCTCGCGGGGATCCGCCGCCGCGACGTCGCCCGCCGGGTCGCGACCGTGACGCAGCACGGCGAGACCGAGGTCGACATCGTGGTGCGCGACGTCGTGCGCCTCGGCCGCACGCCGTACCGCACGCTGCTCGGCGGCGACACCGCGGAGGACCAGGCGGCCATCGACCGCGCGATCGCGCACGTCGGCCTGGAGGACAAGGCCGACCGCGCATGGCGGACGCTGTCCGGCGGCGAGCGGCAGCGGGCGCACATCGCCCGTGCCCTCGCGCAGGAGCCGCGCGAGCTGCTGCTCGACGAGCCGACCAACCACCTCGACATCCGCCACCAGCTGGAGCTGCTCGCGCTCGTGCGCGACCTGCCGGTGACCACCGTGATCGCGCTGCACGACCTCAACCTCGCCGCGATGTACTGCGACGCCGTGCTCGTGCTGAGGGCGGGGCGCGTGGTGGCGGGCGGGGATCCGCGCGAGGTGCTGACGCCCGAGCTCATCGCCGACGTCTACGGGGTGCGCGCGCGGGTCGCGCACGACGAGGCAGCCGGCTGCCCGCGCGTGCTGTTCGACGCGGCGCCGCTCTAGGTGTACTCGGCCATGACGTTGGTGACACTTCGGGGCGTGTGAAGAGGCCTCCTGGCTTGATGGAGCTGTTCAGTTCAACCATCGCCAGGAGGCCTCGATGTCCCACGGTAA
>NZ_JAAVCB010000005.1:0-8749 GCF_014802555.1 Clavibacter sp.
CCCTCGCCCTCGCCGTCCTCCTCCCGACCGCGATCGCCGCAGGCGCCGCCGGCGTCGTCGTCATCGGGACGGGCGCCGGCAACGCGAACCGCTCGCTCGTGCCGGCGATCGAGGCGGCCGTCGACGCCGGCGTCCTCGTCGCGCTCGGCACGCGCGTGGCCGAGGGGCCGGTGGCCGCGATCTACGGCGAGGGCGGCGGGGCCGACGCCGTCCGCGCCGGCGCCGTGCCGATCGGCCGCCTCTCCGTGGCGCAGGCCCGGATCCTCGTGGCGCTCCTCCTCGACCACCACCCCGCTGACGAGGCGCGCCGCCTGCTGGCCGCCGCCGCCGACCCCGAGACCCGCACCACCACCCCGGCCGGCGCCCTGCCTGCCTGACCCATCACCCGACGGAAGGACCCCCATGGCCAAGGACATCATCATCGCGTTCGGCATCGACGTCGACGCCGTGAGCGGCTGGCTCGGCTCGTACGGCGGGCAGGACTCGCCCGGCGACATCTCCCGCGGCCTGTTCGCGGGCGAGGTCGGCGTGCCCCGCCTCAACGCGCTGCTCGCCAAGCACGACCTCCCCTCCACCTGGTTCTGGCCGGGCCACTCCATCGAGACGTTCCCGCGGGAGTTCGACCAGGTCGTCGCCGCCGGGCACGAGATCGGCGCGCACGGCTACAGCCACGAGAACCCCATCGAGATGTCCCGCCAGCAGGAGGCCGACGTGCTCGACCGCTCGATCGAGCTCATCGAGTCGCGCGCCGGCCGCCGCCCCACCGGCTACGTCGCCCCGTGGTGGGAGTTCTCCCGAGTGACGAACGAGCTCCTCATCGAGCGCGGGATCCGCTACGACCACTCGCTCATGCACCGCGACTTCGAGCCGTACTACGTGCGCGTCGGCGACACGTGGCAGGGCGTCGACTACACGAAGGACGCCGCCAGCTGGATGCACCCGCTCGTGCGCGGCGAGGAGACCGACCTCGTGGAGATCCCCGCGTCGTGGTACCTCGACGACCTGCCTCCCATGATGTTCGTCAAGGGCAGCCCGAACAGCCACGGCTTCGTGAACCCCCGCCACCTCGAGGAGATGTGGCGCGACCAGTTCGACTGGGTCTACCGCGAGCAGGACTACGGCGTCTTCACGTTCACCATCCACCCCGACGTCTCGGGCCGCCCGCAGGTGCTCCTCATGCTCGAGCGGCTCATCGCCCACATCAACTCCCACGAGGGCGTCCGCTGGGCGACCTTCGACGAGATCGCCCAGGACTTCCAGCGACGCTCCCCGCGCACCCCGCGCGTCCCCTGATCCGCGACCCGTCCGACCGCAGGAGACCACCCCCATGAGCACCGACACCTCCCGTCCCGGCGCCGCCCCCGCGGCCGCCGGATCCGCGGCATCCGCCGCCTCGCCCGCCGACGCGCTGCCGGCGGGCCTCGAGAAGGTCAGCGTCCGCCAGACCCGCCGGGTCACGGGCATCGCCTTCCTCGCGTGGACCATCGCCGTCTACGACTTCATCCTCTTCGGCACGCTGCTGCCCGACATCTCGCGCGACTTCGGCTGGGACACGAGCGAGTCGCTGCTCGTCTCGACGCTGGTCAGCGTGGGCACGGCGGTCGTCGTGCTCCTCGTCGGCCCCATGGTCGACCGGCTCGGCCGCCGCGTCGGCATGGTCGTGTCCGTCACCGGCACGGCGCTGTCCTCGGGCGCGACCGCGCTGAGCGCCGGGGCGGTCTCGCTCGTCGGGATCCGCAGCATCAGCGGCCTGGGCCTCGCCGAGCAGTCCATCAACGCCACCTACCTCAACGAGATCTACGAGCAGACCGAGGACGAGCGGATCCGCCGCAACAAGGGATTCGTCTACGCGATGGTGCAGACGGGCTGGCCGCTCGGCGCCCTGCTCGCCGCCGCGTTCGTCGGCCTCATCACCACGGCGTTCGGACCGGGGAGCTGGCGCATCGCGTTCGGCCTCGCGACCGTCCCCGCGCTCGTGGTCGCGGCGATCTGCCTCACGCTCCGCGAGAGTCCGCAGTTCGTCGCGCAGCAGCGGATCCGCCGGCTGCGCGCCGCCGGGCACCACGACGAGGCGGCCGCGTTCGCCCGCGCCACCGGGCTCGACGTGCAGCGGTCCGCCCCCATCGCGCGCATCTTCCAGGGCAAGCACCTGCGGAGCACGATCGTCCTGAGCGTGGCGTGGCTGCTCAACTGGTTCGGGATCCAGACCTTCTCCGTGCTCGGCACCACCGTGCTCGAGTCGGGCAAGCACATCGACGCCTCCAACGCGCTGCTGCTGATCATCGCGTCCAACTGCGTGGGCGTCCTCGGCTACCTCGCGCACGGCTGGCTGGGCGACCGGCTCGGCCGTCGCAACGTGATCGTCGGCGGCTGGCTCGTCGCGGGGCTCGCGTTCGCGGTGATGCTCCTCGGGCCGGACGACCCGACGTTCGTGATGGGCGCCTACATGGTCGGGCTGTTCTTCCTGCTCGGGCCGTACGCGGCGATCCTGTTCTTCCAGGCCGGCTGCTTCGACAGCGACTGCCGGGCGACCGGCTCCAGCTTCATCGGCGCGATGAGCCAGCCGGGCGCGATCATCGGCGGCTTCCTGCTCACGGGCCTCACGGCGAGCGCCATGTCGTTCGGCCAGGCGGCGCTGTGGGTGGGCGCGGGCGGCATCCTCGCCTCGGCCCTCGTGATGCTGCTCGCGAAGCCCACGGGCGAGACGCGCGAGGCGACCGCGTGACGGGAACGGCACCCGTCGCGCTCGTCACGGGCGGGGCATCCGGCATCGGCCGCGCGACCGCGGTGCGCCTCGCCGCCCGGGGCGACCGCGTGGTCGTCGGCCGCTACCCCGGCGACCCGCACGACGCGGGCGCGACCCTCGAGGCCGTGCGCACGGTCGGCGGCACGGGCATCGCGGTGGACCTCGACGTGGCGTCCACCCGGTCCGTCGACGCGTTCGTGCGGGCCGCGCTCGAGGAGTTCGGCCAGGTCGACCACGTGGTCGCGGCCGCCGGGATCCTCCGCCGGGCGCCGCTCGGCGCGATGACGGACGAGCGGTGGGACGAGGTGCTGGGCGTCGACCTCGGCGGCGTGATGCGCGTGATCCGCGCGGCCGAGCCGCTCCTCGGACGGGGCTCCTCGATCGTCGCCGTGTCCTCCATGGCGGGCGGCGTCTACGGCTGGGGCGACCACGCGCACTACGCGACGGCGAAGGCCGGGGTCGTCGGCCTCGTGCGGAGCGCCGCCGTGGAGCTCGCGCCGCGCGGGATCCGCGCCAACACCGTGATCCCGGGCCTCATCGAGACGCCGCAGTCGCTCGACGCGGTGAACTCGCTCGGCGCCGACGGCCTCAGGCGCGCGGGCGACAGGATCCCCGCCGGACGCGTGGGCCGACCCGAGGAGGTGGCCTCCGTGATCGCGTTCCTCGCCTCCGACGACGCCGCCTACGTGACGGGGCAGACCCTCACCGTCGACGGCGGCCTGACGATCCGGATGCAGGAGTGAGCGCCGCCGTCCCCCGCAGCGACCGGCTGCGCGGGCGCACCGCCCTCGTGACGGGCGCGGCGAGCGGGATCGGCGCGGCCATCGCCCGGCACTTCGTGCTCGCGGGCGCCGAGGTCGTGCTGGTCGACATGGCACCCGCCGTGCACGAGGAGGCGCGCCGGATCGGCGCCGTGGGCGCGGTCGTCGCCGACGTGTCCGACGAGGCGCGCGTCGCGGACGCCGTCGCGGAGGCCGGGCGGATGCTCGGCCGCATCGACGTGCTCGTCAACTCCCACGGCATCCTCACCGAGACGCCCGTGGCGGAGATGGCGCTGGCGACCTGGCAGCGCACGATCGACGTCGACCTCACGAGCGTCTTCCTGCTGACCCGCGCCGTGCTGCCGGGGATGCTCGAGCGGCGCGACGGCCGGATCATCACGGTCGCCTCGCAGCTCGGCCAGAAGGGCGGCGTCGGGCTCGCGCACTACGCGGCCGCGAAGGCCGGCGTCATCGCGTTCACCAAGTCGCTCGCGCTCGAGGTCTCGGGCTCGAACGTGCTCGCGAACGTCATCGCGCCGGGCCCCATCGCGACACCGCTGGTGGACGCCATCTCGGAGGACTGGAAGGACGCGAAGCGCCGGGAGCTGCCGCTCGGCCGCTTCGGCACGGTCGACGAGGTCGCCCCGACCGCGGTGCTGCTGGCGGCGGATCCCGACGGGAACCTGTTCGTCGGCCAGACGCTCGGGCCCAACAGCGGCGACGTGATGCCCTGACCCGCGCTGCGCGGTGACAGGCCGCGGTCGCCGGGGCCGGGTCGGCTCAGGCGGCCGCGGTGCGCGCGTCGCCGACGGGCTCGCGCAGGGCGCAGGCCTCGGCGAGCGCGTCGAGCAGCGCGGGCAGCTGATCGCGCGCCGCGCCCGGGTCCTCCGGGTGCCACTGCACGCCGATGACGGGCGCGCTCTCGTGCTCGACCGCCTCCGGCACGCCGTCGGGCGCGACCGCGACGACGCGCAGCCCCGCGCCCGGGCGGTCGACCGCCTGGTGGTGGGCGCTCCGGACGACGACGTCGGTGGATCCGAGCGCGCGGGCGAGCCGACTGCCGACCGCGACGCGCACGTCGTGGTCGCGCATGACGGCCGTGATCTCCTCGGCGTCGTTGCGGTGCTCCCCCACGCCCTCGATGTGCTGCTGCAGGGTGCCGCCGAGCGCGACGTTGACGATCTGGGCGCCGCGGCAGATGCCGAGCAGCGGCGTGCCCTCGGCGACCGCGCGGCGGACGAGCGCGATCTGCCCGGCGTCGGCGACCTCGCGGTGCGTCGAGCGGCCCTCGTACTCGGCGGGCCCGCCGTAGAAGCGCGGGGCGACGTCCTCGCCGCCCATGATGACGACCGCGTCGGCCTCGCGCGTGCGGGCGAGCAGCGACTCGACGCCCTCGTCCTCCGCCGCGACGTTCTCGACCTGCCAGCCCGCGGCGTCGGCGATCTCGGCGACGCGCGCGTTGAGCCCCTGCACCAGCGTGTTGTAGGCGGCGGCCTCGGGACGGGAGCGGGTCACCTGCACGACGGCGAGGCGGCGGAGGGGGGCGGGCATGGATCCAGTGTGCGGTGTCCCCCGCGGGCCCGCACGCCGCGCGTCATGTTCCGCAACACGCGGCGGCGGTCCGGCCCTCAGGGCCAGACGAGCGTGTGCGTCCAGGATCCGTCCGGCCCCGACCGGTACATGACCCGCAGCTGCCCGTGGTCGGCGGTCGCCTGCCAGAACTCGACGACCGTCGGCTGCAGCACGTAGGCGCGCCACGACTCGGCGACGAGCTCCGGATCCCGGTCCACGGCGTCCCGCGCCCGGGCGAGGCGCGCGTCGCGCTCGGCGGCGTCGGGCATCGGCTCGCTCTGGTCGCCCGCGATTACCTCGGCGCGCGATGCGGGGTGCCGCGCGAGGAAGTCGCGCGCGCTCACCTCGCCGTCGCCGTGGAAGACGGGACCGGTCGCGCGGATCTGACGCCCGCGCTCCCGCCAGTACGCGACGAGCGCCGCGCGCGGGTTGGCCTCGAGGTCGCGGCCCTTGGGGCTGTCGGCGAGCGAGGAGAACCACAGGGCGCCGGGCTCGTCGTCGACCGTGGGCGTCACGTCCTTGAGCAGCAGCGTGCGCGCGCTCGGGCGGCCGTCCGCGTCGGCGGTCGCGAGGACGACCGCGTTCGGCTCGGCGGCGTCGTGGGCGACGGCGTCGCGGATCCAGTCGATGACGAGGTCGATCGGGTCGTCCGGCAGGTGCGCCGGGTCGAGCTCGGGGAACTCGTGGGGCTTCGGCTTCGCGCCCTTCAGGAGGTCGCGGACCGAGGTGGAGTAGTCGTCGTCTGCCATGCGGCGAGCCTAGGCCGACCGACCGCGGATGCCCGATGGCCAGCTCTCGGAGGCGGCGGGATGCCGGACCGCGTCGCACGGGCGCATCCTGCCGGGCCGGGGATCGCGTGTTCGTCGCCATGCGGGAATCGGATTGGCTCGTGCACCACTGGGCTTTTCCAGTACCGGGCGGCGTGGTCGTCCCGCCGGACGCCCGCTACCTTCATGTGTAGGCCCGCTCCCCCAGTTGGGCCCAGCACCACGCGGCGGGAACCCGAGACCCGTCTCGGGCCCCGCCGCGTGTGTTCACGCGTCCTCCGCCCCTGCCGCTCCGCGAACCTGCGTCGAGCCGATGCGATCCGATCCGCCGCGGACGTGCGCATCGCGTCACGCGCTGGCGGCATCGCCGCGTAACCCGTAGACGGGGATCCCGCTGCGGTCGGACCTCCGAGGTGGCGTCTCCCTGTTTCAGCCGCCACCGCGCGAGTGGCGCAACGGAGACCGGTGGGAGCCGGGGCATGCAGATGCAGTGTCGGAGCCGCTGATGTCTGTGAGCGTGCCGGGTACGTTCAAGCCATGACCCTCCACCGGACCGTTGCAAGCGCCTTCCGAGCCACTCATCAGACCTTGGCGTTCGCCGAGCAGGGAGCAGCACAATTTCTCAAGCGCGGCACCGAAGCGGAGTTCGGCCTTCATACTGCCGTCACGAATGGGCGCGCCGTGACCTTCGTCTTGCAGAACTTGACGTCAAACGACTTGCTCGGCTCACCATTCTTGACCTGGTACGACCGGGAGATGACGCAGATGCGGGCGGACCCTATCGATAGATGGTTCGTCGAGCTGCGGAATCGAATCGAGAAGCAGGGCACCATGGGGGCCCGCACAGGCACCTTCATCTCGAACTACTCCTCGTCAACCGTCGAGCCCGACAGACCGATTGGAGCAACCAGCCGGTTCCTTGGCGACCACATGGGCCGCGCTGGTTGGAAAATTGCCCTGCCTGACGGGTCCACGACTGTCGTCTACACGGCCACCCCGCCCTACATGCGGACGGTGATGACGACACTCGGCGCACCTGACGACTTCGACGTCTTCAAGCACCTTGAACCCTGGCTGGCGAAGCTGCGGGACCTGGTAGAGCGAGCTGAAGCTGAGTGGGGCATGAAGTAGCCGCATCAGACTGACGCGGCACTTTTGCCGAATGCAGACGTCGGGCCCGAACAGGGGCTGGGCGGCTGGCTCCGGGCTCCATACGCTCGAGGGGACCCAGGAGGACCTTTGACCCGAACTGCCCTTACCCTGCCGGCCGCCGCACTCCTTAGCGCCTTGCTCCTGACCGGGTGCTCCGCGGCCGACCCGATCTCCGTGCCCGACGTCTCCGGCATGACCGGCACCGAGGCGAAGAACACGCTTGAGAACGCCGGGTTCGAGGTCGACCTCGAAGCGGACGAGGGCTTCGTCCTAGACCCGGCCAACTGGGAGGTGGTGTCGCAGCTCCCCGACGCCGGTGACGACGCTGCGGACGGCGACACCATCACCCTGTCGGTGAGCAAGCCCGAAGCGGAACCGGTCGCCGAGCCGACGCCCGCGGCGACTCCGACTGAAGAGGCGGCGCCTATCGCCCCTGCGGCACCGGCCGTGCCGGCGGAACCCGAGGCACTGACGTCAGGCATGGCAATGACCGTCTGCGATCGCATGGGCAAGGAACAGGCACCGTACGGCTGGGACGCCGACTTCATCCTCGACGGAACTCGCATGCAGCAGGACGGTGGGTGGTTCCTGAAGGCAGGCGTCGACATCACGAACGCGTACGACGCCGAGGGCCGCTTCACCGTCGAGTGCTTCGTCACCGGCACGGAAGACTCGCCGACGATCGAGACTTTCAACGTCTACTGACCCGTCTCGCTCAATCAGAGGTACTAAAGAAATATGCCTGAATACCGCCTGGAGCAACTGCCTGCAACAGGCACCGTGAAAAAGAACGCCTACACGGAGGCGTTCAACGAGCAAGTTAACGCCATCGCAGCCGAGGGGTGGGAGGTCGTGACAATACACCGTAATGGCAGCCTGCTCATGCCGATGGATGTGCTGTTCTGCCGCGCCGGCTGCTGACCGTGACCTGCCATCGGGGCCGGCGAGTGCCCTGTCGGGATGACGCACAAGGCGCGCGCCTAAGTACTGGCGCTGGGCGTATATGAGCGACGGCCGCCGCACATGACCACGCGAGGGTCGGGCTCCACCCAGCGTGAACGCCGGCGTCGCGGTGGGCGAACGCACGAGAGGCCGGCCCCGCTGGCGGGACCGGCCTCTCACCGCACCAACACGGGATATGGGAAGGTGTGCCCCCAGGAGGATTCGAACCTCCGCCCCTGCCTCCGGAGGGCAGTGCTCTATCCCCTGAGCTATGGGGGCCAGGGTGCGCGCGAGCGCGGATCCAGGGTAGCACCGGCGACGAGGCCCGCCGCGCCGCCGTCACCGGGCCCCGCGGCATCCGCATTCCCTCTCCCGGGGAGACTCCCCGCTCCGGCACAGGCGGGGCACGCCAGGATGGTCCCAGGACGACCGCCGCGCCGCCCGGGCACGGCGGCCCACCCGATCCCCTCAAGAGGAGACCACCCGTGAAGCTGTCCCGCATCGCCGCCGCCGCCACCGGCTTCCTGCGCACGTCCAAGGGCCAGGACGTCGGCCGCACCGCCATCGACAGGGTGTCCGGCATCGCCGATAAGGCCACCGGCAGCAAGCACGCCGACAAGATCCAGAAGGCGCGCCAGGCCGCAGACGACCAGCTGCGGAAGCTCGGCCCCGACGGCGGCCGCGGCAGCCAGGGCCCCGTCCCGCCCGCGACACCGCCCCGCCGCTGAGCGCCGGCAGCCTCGAGCTCACGCTGGACGCGGCGTCCGACGCCGCGGTCCGCGCATCCTGGCGCGCCCTCGCCGGCGCCG
>NZ_JAAVCB010000006.1:0-27647 GCF_014802555.1 Clavibacter sp.
AGGTCGAGGCCGAAGCCCGCGAGCACCGGATCCGCGCCCGTCGGCACGCGGAAGCCCGCGGCGCCCGACTGCGGCTCGCCCGCCCCGGGCTGCGCAGCGGAGGCGGCGTCGGCCGCCTGGACCAGCGCGTCCACGATCCCCCGCGCCCGCACCGCGTAGCCGACCTCGCCCGTCGCGAGCGCGAGCGCGAGCAGCCCGTCCGCGAGCATCCCGTGGTCCTCGAGCGTCGCGACCGCGGGCGACACGCGCCCGTCGATGGACGCGCGCACGAGCGACCCGTCGGCGCGCACGTGCTCCGCGAGCAGCATGTCGGCGGCATCGCGCGCGGCCTGGATCCAGGCGGGGCGGCCGAACGCGCGGCCCGCCCGGGCGAGAGCGCCGATCGCGAGCCCGTTCCACCCCGTGAGCACCTTCCCGTCGACCGCCGGCGGCTCCTCGGCGGCCCGCCCCGCGGCATCCAGCGCGTAGTAGCCGCCCTCGACGCGGCGGCCGCCGACCGTGCTCTCGGAGTCCTGCGCCGACGCGAACCCGCCGGACGCCCGCCGCAGCGTGCCGGTGAGGAACGCCGCGATGCCGCCCGCGACCTCCTCGTCCCCGGCACGCGCGTACGCGTCGAGCAGCAACGCGTTGTCGTAGAGCATCCGCTCGTAGTGCGGCTCGGACCAGTCGCGCCGCGTGGAGTAGCGGAAGAAGCCGCCCTCGACCGGGTCGCGCAGGTCGGATCCGGCCATCGCGTCGAGCGTCCGGCGCACGAGCGCGCGCGTCGCCTCGGCGCGTGACGGCGCGAGCACGCCGGAGGTGGCGAGCGTGTCGAGCAGCAGCACGACGGGCGCGACGGGGAACTTGGGCGCGGATCCGAACCCGCCGTGCTCCGGGTCCTCGAACGCGGCGAGGTCGGCGGCGATCCGGTCGAGGGCGGCGGCGTCCGGCAGCGGCGACGCGACGGATCCGCGCTCGGAGGCCTCCCGGATCGCGGCGCTCAGCTGCCCCGCGCCCTGCTCGACCTGGTCGCGGCGCGTGGTCCAGGCGTCGGCCACAGCGTCGAGCACCTGCCGGAACGACGGGTGCCCGGCGCGCGGCTCCGGCGGCGAGTAGGTGCCCGCGTGGAACGTGCGGCCCTCGGGCGTCGTGAACACGTTGAGCGGCCAGCCGAGCTGGTCCGTGAAGGCGCCGGCCGCGGTGATGAGCGCGGCGTCCACCTCGGGGTGCTCCTCGCGGTCGACCTTGATCGCGACGAACCCGGCGTTCAGCCGGTCGGCGAGCGCGGGATCCTGGAACGTCTCGCGCGCCATGACGTGGCACCAGTGGCAGGTCGAGTAGCCGACCGAGACGAGCACCGGCACGTCGCGCCTCCGGGCCTCCGCGAACGCCTCCTCGCCCCATGTCCGCCAGTCGACCGGGTTGTCCGCGTGGCTCTGGAGGTACGGGCTGACGGCGTCGGCTAGGCGGTTGGGCATGCGTCCACGCTACGCGCGGGGCAGGGACGGGTCCGGGCGTCAGATCCAGTCGCGCTTGCGGAAGATCCCGTAGAGCACGCCGCTCACGCCGAGCATGAGGACGAGGGAGAAGGGGTAGCCCCAGTCCCAGTGCAGCTCCGGCATGATGTCGAAGTTCATGCCGTAGACGCTCGAGACGAGCGTGGGCGCAAAGAGGATGGCCGCCCAGCCCGAGATCTTGCGGGTCTCCACGCTCTGCCGGTTGCTCGACTCGCTCAGCTCGCGCATCTCCTCGTTCTGGCGCTGGCCGACGAGCGTCGAGTTCACGGTGAGGATGTCGCGCAGCAGCACGCGGAACTCCTCCACGCGCTCGTTGACGACGATGACGTGGTCGGCCACGTCGCGGAGCGCCTGCTGGAGGTCCTCGCTGACCTCGTACTTGCCGGATCCCGCCTGCAGCTGCTGGAGCATGCCGCCGAGCGGGCGCACCGCGCGCTGGAAGTCGATGACCTCGCGGCTGAGCTCGTAGATGCGGCGGGACACGGCCGGATCCCCGTCGAACACCTGGTCCTCGATCTCGTCGATGTCGTTCGCGAGGCCCGTGACGACGGGCGCGTACCCGTCGACGACGGCGTCGAGGATCGCGTACAGCACCGACTGCGGCCCGTGCGTGAGGAGCTCCGGCCGCTCCTGCATGCGCGTGCGGATGGCGGAGAGGTCGGGTGACTCGGCGTGCCGGACGGTGATGACGAAGTTGCGGCCGAGGAACACGTGCAGCTCGCCGAACTCCACCTCCTCGCGGTCGTCCACGTAGCGGGCGGCGCGCAGCACGGTGAAGAGGGTGGAGCTGTAGCGCTCGGTCTTGGGGCGCTGGTGGGCCTGCACCGCGTCCTCCACCGCGAGCTCGTGCAGGTCGAACTCCTCGGCGAGCGCCTGCAGCTCCTCGACCGTGGGGCGGTAGAGGCCGATCCCCGCCATCGCCTCGGGGCGCTCGTCGAGCTCGCGGAACGTGTCGGCGAGGGTGGCGGGCGACGCGACGCGGCAGCCGTCGACATACACGCCGTTGTCGACGAGGCTCGGGCGACGCGCGCCCGGCTGCTCCGCCGGATCCTCCCGCTCGGCCCGCGCCCGGGCCGCGCCGCCCGCATGGCCGCCGAGGGGCGCGACGCCCCGGGAGACCACGGACTTGAGGCGCGTGCGGATGCGGTGCTGGGACATGACGGACACGGTACCCGGCCGAGGTGACGCGCCCGTGCCGCTGGGGAGCGACCCGGTCAGACCACCCGGTCGGGGTGGCTGCCCACGCGTCCCGCGGCCTCGAGCGCGGTGATCCCCGCCATCTCCTCGTCCGTCAGCGCGAAGTCGAAGACGTCCGCGTTCTCGACCAGCCGCTCGCGCCGCGTGGTCTTCGGGAAGACGATCGTGCCGCGCTGCACGTGCCAGCGGAGCACGACCTGCGCGTCCGTGCGGCCGTGGGCGCGGGCGGCGTCGCGCACGACGGCCGCACGACGGCTCCGCGGGCGAGCGGGCTCCACGCCTCGACGGCGATCCCGTGCTCGGCGAGGTATGCCGTGGTCGCCCGCTGCTGGTGCCGCGGGTGCAGCTCGATCTGGTCCACGGCAGGTGCGGGCAGGCCGGCGGTCGCCAGTGCCTCGAGGTGCGGCACCAGGAAGTTGGAGACGCCGATGGAGCGGCTCAGCCCCGCGTCGCGGGCCGCGGCGAGCGCCTCCCACGTCTCCACGTAGAGGCCGCGCTCGGCGGCGGGCCAGTGGATGAGGAGCAGGTCGACCGCGGGCAGGCCCAGCCGGTCGAGGCTGCGCCGGATCGCGTCGCGGGCCCGGTCGCGCCCGTGGTCGTCGTTCCAGACCTTGGTGGTGACGAACAGCTCGTCGCGCGGGAGGCCGGACGCGCGGATCGCCCGCCCGACGCCCTCCTCGTTGCCGTACATGGCAGCGGTGTCGATGTGCCGGTAGCCGACCTCGAGCGCCTCCGCGACGATCCGCTCGGCGTCGGAGTCCGTCACCTTGTAGGTTCCCACGCCGAACTGCGGGATGAGGACCCCGTCGCCCATCGGCACCGACGGGACGGGCGCGCGGAGGACGTCGCCGCCCTGCCCTTCCGTCACGAGCCGAACCGCTCGACGAGCGCCCGCTTGAGGATCTTCCCGCTCGGCCCGAGCGGCAGCGCCTCGACCACCTCGACCCGTCGCGGGTACTTGTAGGACGCTATGCGCTCCTTCATGTACGCGACGACCTCCGCGGCGTCGACGGTCGCGTCCGCCTTCGGCACGATCGCGGCGACGACCTCCTGCCCGTGCTCCTCGTGCGGCACGCCGAACACGGCGCACTGCGCGACGGCCTCGTGCCGGGCGAGCACTTCCTCGACCTCGCGCGGGTACACGTTGTAGCCGTTGCGCAGGATCATGTCCTTCGTCCGATCGACCACGCGGATGTAGCCGTCGTCGTCGATGGTGCCGAGGTCGCCGGTGCGGAACCAGCCGTCGACGACCGCGCGCGCGGTGTCCTCGGGGCGGTGCAGGTAGCCGTTCATGAGGTTGTGGCCGCGGATCACGATCTCGCCGAGCACGCCGCGCTCGAGCAGCTCGACCCGGTCCTCGTGCTCGGGGTCGGCGATCTCGATCTGCACGCCCCAGATCGGCTTCCCGACGGTGCCGGGCCGGGCGGGGAGCCCCACGTGGTTGAACGACGCGACGGGCGAAGTCTCCGTGAGGCCGTAGCCCTCGTGGATCTCGGCGGAGAACGCGTCGCGGAACGCCTCGATCGCGGCGACCGGGAGCGCGGCGCCGCCTGAGACCGCGTAGCGCAGGGCCGGGCGCGCGGGGTTCCGGCCCGCCGCCGCCAGCAGCGCGAAGTACATGGTCGGCACGCCCATGAACACCTGCGTGTCGTGCTCGACCATGAGCGCGAGCGCCGCGTCGCCGTCGAAGCGCGGCACCATCACGATGGTCGCGCCGATCCGGAAGGACGCGTTCATGGTGCAGGTCTGACCGAACGTGTGGAACAGGGGCAGGCAGCCGAGGATCCGGTCGCCCGTGCGGAGATCGAGCGTGTTGAGCAGCAGCACGTCGACCTGCATCACCAGCGCCAGGTGGCAGCCCTCGGCGCCCTTCGGCTGGCCCGTGGTGCCGGACGTGTACAGGATGGTTGCGATGTCCGACGGCCGGCGCGGCACGTAGGTGCGGATCGGTGTCGCGGCCGGCGCGAGCTCCTCCAGCCGGTCGGGCCCGCCCTCGGTCGAGGCCGGTACGAGCACGCTGATCACCGGCACCTCGGCGAGCGCAGCGCCCTTCGCGCCCTGCTCGAGCAGCGGTCCGGCGCAGACGAGGAGCGCGGATCCGGAGTCGCGGAGCACGTATGCGATCTCCTCGGCCTTCAACAGTGCGTGCACGGGCACGACCACGCCGCCGAGGGCGAGCACCGCGTAGTAGACGCGCGGGAAGTCGGCCACGTTGGGGATCAGCATGGCGACGCTCGTGCCCTCGCCCACCCCGCGCGCGGCGAGCGCGCCCGCGTAGGCGCGGGTCTCGTCCCAGAGCTCGCGATAGGTCGTGGCGACGTCGCCCACGACGACGGCGACCCGGTCGGCGTGCCGCTCGGCGGACTCGGCGAGGATCGCGGCCACCGACACGGAGGCGAACCCCGTGCCTTCCTGCTCGTGGGCGGGAAGCAGGGGCGTGTCGGAAGTCATGGTCGGTCCCATCGGTCGTCGACGACGCGGGAGGCGGTGCCCCCCGGGGCACCGTCCGTCGGGCGCCTGCCGCTGACGATAACCGTCGACGACCGCCCCGGGGAGGCCTGACAGCCCGCGGATAGGATGATCACGTATGGAATCCAGCATCGTGTACCCGCCCGAGCTCCCCGTCAGCCGGATGCGCGATGAGATCGCCGACGCCATCCGCGACAACCAGGTCGTCATCGTCGCGGGCGCCACGGGCTCGGGCAAGACCACGCAGCTGCCGAAGATCTGCCTCGAGCTCGGCCGCGAGAGCATCGGCCACACGCAGCCCCGCCGCCTCGCCGCGCGCACCATCTCGGAGCGCATCGCGGAGGAGCTCGGCGGCGAGGTCGGCCAGCTCGTCGGCTACCAGGTGCGCTTCACCGACAAGGTCTCCGCCGACACCCGCATCAAGCTGATGACCGACGGGATCCTGCTCAACGAGCTGCAGCGCGACCGGCTGCTGAAGAAGTACGACACGATCATCATCGACGAGGCCCACGAGCGCAGCCTCAACATCGACTTCCTGCTCGGCTACCTCAAGCAGCTGCTGCCCCGCCGGCCCGACCTCAAGCTCATCATCACGTCGGCCACCATCGACCCGCAGAGCTTCTCGAAGCACTTCGGCGACGCGCCCATCGTGGAGGTGTCCGGGCGCACGTACCCGGTGGAGATCCGGTACCGCCCGCTCGTGGCCGAGGCCGCCGTCGCGGGCGAGGACGACGACCTCGCCGACGCGCCGCTCGAGCGCCCGGCCGACGATCGCGACTTCCTGGAGGGCATCAACGCGGCCCTCGACGAGCTGGCCGCCGAGTCGTCGGGCGACGTGCTCGTCTTCCTCAGCGGCGAGAACGAGATCCGCGACGCCGAGGACGCGATCCGCAGCCGGAACCTCCCGCACACCGAGGTGCTGCCGCTCTACGGCCGGCTGTCGTCGGCGGACCAGCACCGCGTCTTCCAGCCGTCAACGCAGGCGGGCGTGCGCCGCCGCATCGTGCTCGCCACCAACGTCGCCGAGACGAGCCTCACGGTGCCCGGCATCAAGTACGTGATCGACGCCGGCACCGCCCGCATCTCGCGCTACAGCGTGCGCTCCAAGGTGCAACGGCTCCCCATCGAGGCGATCTCGCAGGCGTCGGCGAACCAGCGCTCGGGCCGCTCCGGCCGCACGAGTGACGGCATCGCGATCCGCCTGTACTCGGAGGAGGACTTCCTCCGCCGTCCCGAGTTCACCGAGCCCGAGATCCTCCGCACCAACCTCGCGGCCGTGATCCTGCAGATGGTGTCGCTCGGCCTCGGCGACATCGCCGCGTTCCCGTTCCTCCAGCCGCCGGACTCCCGCGGCATCAAGGACGGCGTCGACCTCCTCACCGAGCTCGGCGCCGTGATCCGCTCCCCCGACGGCACGCCCGCCCTCACCCAGGTGGGCCGCGACCTGTCGCGCCTGCCCATCGACCCGCGGTTCGCGCGCATGGTCGTCGAGTCGCGGAAGCACGGCGTGAGCCGCGAGGTGATGATCATCGTGGCCGGCCTCACCATCCAGGACGTGCGCGAGCGCCCGCTCGAGAAGCGCCCGCAGGCCGACCAGCAGCACGCGCGCTTCGTGGATCCGTCGAGCGACTTCATCACCCTCCTCAACCTCTGGAACCACCTCGAGGAGAAGGAGGCCGAGCTCTCCTCGAGCGCGTTCCGCCGCATGTGCAAGGCCGAGTTCCTCAACTACGTCCGCGTCCGCGAGTGGAAGGACGTGTTCCGCCAGCTGCGCCAGCTCGCCCGCCCCCTCGACCTCGCCATGAACGAGCCCAAGGCCGACCCGGACGGGATCCACAAGTCGCTGCTCGCCGGCCTCCTCTCCCACATCGGACTGAAGGACGCGCAGAAGAAGGACTACGTGGGCGCCCGCCAGTCGCGCTTCGTGGTGTTCCCGGGGTCGGCGCTCGCGAAGAAGCAGCCCGACGCGATCATGAGCGCCGAGCTCGTGGAGACCAGCCGCCTGTTCGCGCGCACCAACGCGGCCATCGACCCGGCGTGGGCCGAGCCCATCGCGGGCGGGCTCGTCAAGCGCACCCACAGCGAGCCGCACTGGGAGAAGAAGCAGGGCGCCACCGTCGCGTGGGAGCGCGTGACGCTCTACGGCGTGCCGATCGTGCTGAAGCGCCGCGTGCAGTTCTCCCGCATCGACCCCGCGTACGCGCGCGAGCTCTTCATCCGGCACGCGCTCGTCGAGGGCGACTGGGAGTCGCAGCAGGCCTTCGACCGCGCCAACCGCCGCCTGCGCGAAGAGCTCGCCGAGGTGGAGGAGCGCACGCGCCGCCGCGACATCCTCAACGACGACGAGGCCGTCTTCGAGTTCTACGACAAGCGGATCCCGCGCGACGTCGCTTCCACGCGCGCCTTCGAGGGCTGGTGGAAGAAGCAGCGGCAGGAGACGCCCGAGCTCCTCACGATGACGGCCGAGGAGCTCGTAGCCTCGGACGCGATGGACGTCGACGAGGCCGCGTTCCCGCCCACCTGGCAGCAGGGCGACCAGCGCCTCTCCCTCACCTACCGCTTCGAGCCGGGCGCGCCCGACGACGGCGTGACCGTGCAGGTGCCGCTCGCGCTCCTCGCGCGCCTCAGCCCCGCGGGCTTCGACTGGCAGGTGCCCGGCATGCGGCGCGACCTCGTGACCGCCATGATCAAGGCCCTCCCGAAGGCGCTGCGGAAGAACGTCGTGCCCGCCGCCGACTGGGCCGACCGGCTCCTCGAGGGCCTGCCCGAGCCGGATCCGCAGCACCCCGTGGCCTTCACCACCACCATCGCGGGCCTCATCATGCGGAAGGCGCACGTGCGCGTCGCCGACGACGACTTCGACCTCGACCGGATCCCCGCGCACCTGCGCATGGCGTTCCGGGTCGTCGACGAGCGCGGCCGCGAGGTGGCCGCCGGTCGCGACCTCACCGAGCTGCAGGCGCGCCTGTCCAGCCGCGCGCGGGACAGCGTCGCGCGCGCCACCGCCCGGCCGGTCGAGCGCGTCGCCGGTGCGAAGGGCCCGGCCACGCGCGGCATGGAGCGCACGGGCCTCACCACGTGGGACCTCGACGAGCTGCCCCGCTTCGTCGACACCGCGCAGGGCGGCACGGGCGACAGCAGGCACGTCATCCGCGCGTATCCCGCGCTCGTCGACGAGGGGTCCACCGTCGCGATCCGCCTCATGGCGACCGCCGAGGACCAGGCCCGCGCGATGCCCGGCGGCGTGCGGCGCCTCCTGGTGCTCGCCATCGCGAACCCCTCGGCCTACGTGAAGCAGCACCTCACGAGCCAGGAGAAGCTGATGCTCGCGACGAGCCCGTACCCGAACGTGCAGGCGCTCTTCGACGACTGCCTGCTCGCGTGCATCGACCAGGTGCTCGAGCGCGTGGCCCCGGGCGGCGCGATCTACTCGAAGGAGCTGTTCGAGACGGCGCGCGACCGCGTCTCCGGCGTCGTCATGGACTCGATGTTCGACACCGTGGCGCTCGTCAACCGGATCCTCACGGGCGCGCGCGACGCCGAGCGCGCGATCAAGCAGGCCACGAGCATGCAGCTCATCGGCGCGCTCACGGACGCGCGCGAGCAGCTCGCCGGCCTCGTGCACCCGGGCTTCGTCTCGGCGACCGGCCTCGCCCGGCTCCAGCGCCTGCCCGCCTACCTCTCCGGCCTCACCCACCGCGTGCAGCGCCTCCCCGACCAGCCCGCGCGCGACCGCGCGTGGATGACCGAGGTGCAGAAGGCGACCGACCTCTACCGCGAGGCCGGCGGCGTCATCCCGTCGGCGCCGCACGCGCCCGCGTCGCTCGTGCACGCCCGCTGGATGCTCGAGGAGCTGCGCCTCAGCCTCTTCGCCCAGCACCTGCCGACGGCCGAGCCGGTGTCGCTGCAGCGGATCCGGAAGGTGCTCGCGGGCTGAGGCGCGGGATCAGGCGGGGGTCGGGCACGTGCCCGGTCGCCTCGTGGCTCGTCGCTGGCGTCGAGTTCGTATGCAACCTCGTGTACAGCGCTGTCGACACACAGATGTTCGCTGCGGGGAACATCGTCGAAACACGGGCTGAGCAGAGTGGTCGCACGACGCCCACCGGAGAGCGTCGTGCTCCCCGCCCTGCACCGTCGCCCGTGAAAGGCCCTGCCATGACGCCAGACACCCGGTCAGCTCCACCCGGCCCCAGCTCCGCCGCCCCCGCCGTCGCCTCCGCCTCCGCCGACTCGACCACCCGCGCCGCCACGCGCGAGAGCCTCGAGGACTACACCCTCCGCTTCGCGCCCCGCTCCTACCGGCGCTGGACCGCCGGCGTCGTCGCCACCAGCGCCCTCGGCGGCATCGCCTACCTCGCGGACTTCTCCATCGGGGCCAACATCGGCATCGCCCACGGCACCACGAACGCGCTCCTCGGGATCCTCGTCGCCGCCGTCATCATCTTCGTCACCGGCATCCCGCTCGCGTACTACGCGGCCCGGTACAACATCGACCTCGACCTCATCACGCGCGGATCCGGCTTCGGCTACCACGGCTCGATCATCACCAACGTGATCTTCGCCACGTTCACGTTCATCTTCTTCGCGCTCGAGGGCTCGATCATGGCGCAGGGGCTCGAGCTCGGCCTCGGCATCCCGCGCCCGGTGGGCTACGCGGCGTCGACGCTGCTCGTGATCCCGCTCGTGATCTACGGCATGAAGGCGCTGTCGAAGCTGCAGGTCTGGACCACGCCGCTCTGGCTCGTGCTGATGGTGATCCCGTTCGCCTACCTCGTCATCGCGAACCCCGGGTCGGTGGGCACCTTCCTCGCCTACCCGGGCGAGGGCGGCGGGACCGGCGGCGCCGACCTCGCGTCGGTGATGCTGGCGGCCGGCGTCTGCCTCTCGCTCATCGCGCAGATCGCCGAGCAGATCGACTACCTCCGCTTCATGCCGCCGAAGACCGACGCCAACCGCGTCGCCTGGTGGCGCGCCGTCATCCTCGCGGGACCCGGCTGGGTGCTCTTCGGCGCCGTCAAGCAGGCCGTGGGCCTCTTCATCGCCGTCTACCTCATCGCCACGCTCGATCCCGCCGCCTCGGCGACCGCGAACGAGCCGGTCCACCAGTTCCTCGGCGTCTACGAGCAGATGATGCCCGGCTGGCTGGCCCTCGCCCTCGCCGTGGTGCTCGTGGTGATCTCGCAGATCAAGATCAACGTGACGAACGCCTACTCGGGATCCCTCGCCTGGACGAACTCGTTCACCCGCGTCACCCGCACGTACCCCGGACGCATGGTCTTCGTGATCGTGAACCTCGCCATCGCGCTCGCGCTGATGGAGCTCAACATGTTCGACTTCCTCAACACGATCCTCGGCTTCTACGCCAACTGCGGCATGGCCTGGATCGTCACCGTGGCGACCGACATCGCGATCAACAAGCACGTGCTGGGGCTGTCGCCCAAGCACCCGGAGTTCCGGCGCGGCATGCTCCACGACTGGAACCCGGTGGGCGTCGTGTCGCTCGCGCTCAGCGCGGGAATCTCCATCGCCATGTTCTTCGGCGCGTTCGGGCCGGACATCGCCCCGTTCTCGCCGATGTTCGCGGTCGGCATCGCGATCGTCGCCACCCCGCTCATGGCGATCCTCACGCGCGGCCGCTACTACCTCCGCCGCACCGACGACGGCATCGACCTCCCGATGCTCGACGCGGACGGCAACCCCTCCGCCGCGCTGCTGCGCTGCCACGTCACGGGGTTGGAGTTCGAGCGGCCCGACATGATCCTCTCGGCGGAGCGCGCGGAGGACGGCTCGCCGCAGTACATCTCCTCGCTCGCGCTCGCCACCGACCGGACGGGGCGCTACGTGCTCCCCGCGCAGCGATGAGCCCCATGCTGACGGAGCCGCCGCTCCGGAGGATCGTCTCCCTCGGCGGACCGTATGGTGCAGGGATGAGCGACGACGAGAACGCCCCCGAGACCCCGACGGCGTCCGCCGCCGCGACCGGGCCACGGCGTTCCCGCACCGACCACGTCTACGAGCAGCTCCGCGACCGCCTCATGAGCGGGGCCTACGCGCCGCGCACCCGGCTCCGGGAGGAGGCGATCGCCGCCGAGATGCAGGTCTCGCGGACGCCCGTGCGCACGGCGCTCTTCATGCTCCGCAGCGACGGCCTCATCGAGAACGACGAGTACGGCTACCGCGTCGTCATGCCGGACCTGCAAGCCCTCGCCGCCCTGTACGAGCTGCGGGTCACCCTCGAGATGCGCGGGATCCAGCGCACCATCGACTACGACGCCGCCGCGTACGACCTCCCGCTCCTCACCGCGGAGCTCGACCGGTGGCGGGAGTTCGCGGAGAGCCCGCCGTCGCCGACCCCGCAGTTCGTGGTCGAGGACGAGCGCTTCCACGTCACGCTCTGCCGTGCCGCCGGCAACGAGGCGATCGTCGACGCCCTCGAGGCCGTCAACCACCGGATCCGCTCGGTGCGCATGTACGACTACGTGACCGAGGACCGCATCACCGCGACCGTCCAGGAGCACCTGGCGATCGGCGACCTCGTCGTCGCCGGCGACGTCGAGGCGGCCAAGGCCGCGCTCGGCGAGCACGTCGGCGTCTCCCTGGACACCGTGATGGCCCGGGCCACCCGCGCCATCACCAACATGGTCACCCGCGGCGTCCTCTGACGCCCCTCCCCGCCCGACCCGCGACACCCGACCCGCGTCACCCGCGCCGCCCGATCCCCGGGCCGCGCGCTCCTCCGCCGACCCGGAAAGCAGAGAGCCATGCCCACGCCCGCTCCCCCCGCACCGCGCTTCGACAGCGTCCTCATCGCCAACCGCGGCGAGATCGCCCGCCGCATCATCCGCACCGCCAGGCGCATGGGGCTGCGCACCATCGCCGTGTACTCGGAGGCCGACCGCGCCGCCCCGCATGTCCGCGAGGCCGACGAGGCCCATCTCCTCGGGCCGAGCGAGCCGGAGCGCAGCTACCTCGACATCGACCGCATCATCGAGGTCGCGCAGGCCGCCTGCGCCGGCGCCATCCACCCGGGCTACGGCTTCATCTCGGAGAGCGCCGCGTTCGCCCGGGCCGTCGAGGAGGCGGGCATGGTCTTCGTCGGCCCCACCTGGCAGCAGATCGAGGCCTTCGGCCCGAAGCACACCGCGCGCGCGATCGCCATGGAGTGCGGCGTCCCATGCGTGCCCGGGAGCGGCCTCGTCGCGTCGGAGGACGCCGCGGCCGAGGCCGCCGCCGCGGTCGGCTACCCGGTGATGGTGAAGGCGTCGGGCGGCGGAGGCGGCGTGGGCATCGTGACCTGCGCCGACGAGACGCAGCTCCGCGCCGCGTACGCCTCGGTCACGCGGCTGGCCGCGGCGAACTTCGCGACCCCCGGCGTGTTCGTGGAGCGCTTCATCGCCCGTGCCCGCCACCTCGAGGTGCAGGTGTTCGGCGACGGCGCGGGCGAGGTGGCGATCCTGGGCGACCGGGACTGCAGCCTGCAGCGCCGCCACCAGAAGGTCGTCGAGGAGGCCCCGGCTCCGCACCTCCCCGAGCACGTGCGCGAGACGATGCACCGCAGCGCGGCCGCCCTCGCCCGGCACGTCGGCTACCGCTCGGCCGGCACGGTCGAGTTCGTGTACGACGACCGGACCGAGGACGTGTTCTTCCTCGAGATGAACACCCGGCTCCAGGCCGAGCACCCGGTGACCGAGCAGGTCCTCGGCATCGACCTCGTCGAGTGGATGCTGCGCGTGGGCCTCGGCGACGTCGGCCCCGCGGGCTTCCTCGCCGCGGCCGAGATCCCCTCGCCGACGCGCCACTCCGTGGAGGCGCGCATCTACGCGGAGGACCCCACGAAGGACCACCGCCCGAGCTCGGGCCTGCTGACCGAGGTCGCGTTCCCGGCGGGCGCCGTGGCCGGCCCGGCCGACCTCCGCATCGAGAGCGGGGTGGAGACGGGCGACGTCGTCACCCCGGTCTACGACCCGATGCTCGCCAAGCTCATCGTCACTGCCGACGACCGCACCGCGGCCTTCGCCGCCCTCTCGGACGCGCTCGCCGAGACGCGGATCCACGGGCTGGAGACCAACGTCGGCCTGCTGGCGAGCATCGCCCGGTGCCCGGAGGTCCTCGACGGGAGCATGACGACCTCGCTCCTGGAGACCCTCCGCGACGAGCGCCCCCGCATCGACGTGGAGCGCGGCGGCGCGTCCACCACCATCCAGGACTGGCCGGGACGACTCGGCCACTGGCAGGTCGGCGTCCCGCCGGGAGGCCCGATGGACGACCGCTCCTTCCGCCTCGCGAACCGCGCAGTCGGCAACCCGGAGGGCACTCCGGCCCTCGAGTGCACCGTGACCGGACCCGCGCTGCGGTTCTCCCACGCGACCCTCGTCTGCGTCACCGGCGCGGAGACGGTCGTGACCGTCGACGGGGCGCCCGTCCCGCAGTGGGAGCCCGTCCTCGTGCCGGCGGGCGGCACGCTCGACGTCGGCACCGTGCGCGGCGTCGGGGTCCGGACCTACGTCGCCGCGCGGGCGGGCTTCGACGTGCCCGCGTACCTCGGCAGCGCCGCCACGTTCGCGCCCGGGGGCTTCGGCGGGCACGGCGGCCGAGCGCTCGCCACGGGCGACGTGCTCCGGACGGCGCCGCTCGACGAGGCGGGATCCGCGGCGGGACTCGGCGAGCCCGCTCCCGTGCCGCCGGCGGAGCGTCCCGTCATCGGCGCCTCGTGGACGCTGCACGTCGCCGAGGGACCGCACCCGGCCCCGGACTACTTCACCCCCGATGACATGGCCGCGATCTACGACGCCGAGTGGGAGGTGCACTTCCACGCGGCGCGCACCGGGATCCGGCTCGTCGGCCCGAAGCCGCGCTGGGCACGACCGGACGGCGGCGAGGCGGGCCTGCACCCCTCGAACCTGCACGACAACGCGTACTCCGTCGGCGCGATCAACTTCACCGGCGACACCCCGTCGATCCTCGGACCCGACGGCCCGAGCCTCGGCGGCTTCGCCTGCCCGGTCACGGTCGTGAGCGCCGACCGCTGGAAGCTCGGCCAGCTGCGCCCCGGCGACACGCTGCGCCTGGTCCCCGTCGACGAGTCGGAGCTGCCGCGCATCGGCGAGGCCCGGCGCACGGCCGACGCCTTCGTCCCGCGCTCCTCCCGGCGGGACGACGATGACGGCGTGCTCGCCCGCCGACCGGCGACCGACGCCGCTCCCGAGGTCGTCTACCGCCGGGGCGGCGACGACAACCTCCTCGTCGAGTACGGGCCGATGACGCTCGACCTCGGGCTGCGGATGCGGATCCACGCGCTCATGGAGGCGCTCGCCCGCGTCGACCCGGCCGGGCTCGTGGACGTCACGCCGGGCGTCCGATCGCTGCACCTGCACGTCGACCCCGCCGTGCTGGGCGTGCGCCGGCTGCTCGGGCTCCTGCGAGAGCTGGAGGACACGATCCCGGCGACGGCCGACCTCGTGGTCCCCAGCCGCGAGGTGCACCTGCCGCTCTCGTGGGACGACCCGAGCATCCACGAGGCCATCGACCGGTACGCGTCGCTCATCCGCGACGACGCCCCGTGGAACCCGTCCAACATCGAGTTCATCCGCCGCGCCAACGGCCTGGGGTCGGTGGACGAGGTCCGCGACATCGTCATGTCCGCGCAGTACATGGTCCTCGGCCTCGGCGACGTCTACCTCGGCGCCCCGGCGGCGGCCCCGCTCGATCCCCGCCACCGGCTGATGACGACCAAGTACAACCCGGCGCGCACGTGGACGGCCGAGGGCACGGTCGGCATCGGCGGGACGTACATGTGCATCTACGGCATGGACAGCCCCGGCGGCTACCAGCTCATCGGCCGCACGCTCCCCATCTGGGCGGGCCTGCGCACGCGCCGGCGGGCGTTCCGCGACGGCCACCCGTGGCTGCTGCGTTTCTTCGACCGGATCCGCTACCACCCCGTGAGCGCCGACGAGCTGATGCACCTGCGCTCCGAGATGGCGGCCGACCGGCTCGAGCTCGACATCCGACCGGGCGAGTTCTCGCTGCGCGAGCACGAGGACATGCTCGCGCGCGACGCCGAGCCGATCGCCGCGTGGGAGGCGGCCGGCGAGTTCGCCGTCCGCGAGGAGGCCGTCGGCGCCGACTCCGTGGAGGACGATGTCCGATCCCGGCTGCCCGAGGGCGCCACCGTGGTGGAGGCGCCGATGGCCGGCGCCGTGTGGAAGGTCGAGGCATCGACCGGGGCCGACGTGGGAGTCGGCGCCGCGCTCCTCGTCCTCGAGGCGATGAAGATGGAGACGCCCGTCCGCGCGCCCCACGACCTGCGCGTGGTGGAGATGCTCGTCGCGGCCGGTGCCACCGTCGCGGCCGGCCAGCCGCTCGCCATCGTCTCCGCCACCGCCCCCTGACCGCCGCGTCGCCACGAGCGCCGCACCCCAACGACCACCGCACCCCGAACGGAGACCCCGCATGACCTCCTCGCCCACGTCAGCTCCCCTCACCCCTCCCGCTCCTCCCGCGGGGGCACCGGATCCGGTCGGCCGCGTCCGCGCCGCCTACCGGCGCATCGTGGAGGCGGACCGGCCCGAGGTCTGGATCACGCTGCGCCCGGAGGAGGAGGCCCTCGCCGCCGCGGCCGCCGTCGAGCGCGCCCTCGCGGATCACGGCGCCGACGCCCTGCCGCTCGCGGGCCTGGTGATCGCGGTCAAGGACAACATCGACGCCGCCGGGTTCCCGACGACCGCAGCGCTCCCCGGCAGCGCCTACACGCCTGCGGAGAGCGCCCCCGTCGTCGCGCGCCTCGAGGCGGCGGGCGCCGTGGTCGTCGGCAAGACGAACCTCGACCAGCTCGCCACCGGGCTCGTCGGGACGCGCAGCCCCTACGGCGAGGTGCGGGGAGCGGCCGACCCCGAGCTCGTCTCCGGTGGATCCAGCTCGGGCTCCGCGGTAGCCGTCGCGCTCGGGATCGTGGACGCCGCCCTCGGCACCGACACCGCCGGATCCGGCCGCGTGCCCGCCGCCTACAACCGGCTCGTCGGGATCAAGCCCACCCTCGGCCTCCTGCCTGCCCGCGGCGTCGTGCCGGCCGCGCCCTCCTACGACACCGTGACGGTGTTCGCCCGCACCCTCGGCCTGGCCGAACGCGTGGCCGGGGTGATGGCGGGCGTCGACGACGCGGATCCGGCCAGCCGCCCCTGGCCCGCCGACGCTCCGCTGAGCGCGGCTCCCGTCCTCCACCTCGCCGTGCCGGTCGACGCTGACCTCGCGCCCATGTCCCCGGAGTGGCGGCGCGCCTTCGACCGGACCGTCGCGCTGCTCGCGGACGCGGGCGTGCAGATCGTCGAGGTCGACATCGCGCCGCTGCTCGCGGCCGCCGCCCTCCTCTACGACGGCGCCCTCGTGGCCGAGCGCACGCAGGCCGTCGGGCACCTGCTCGCCGGGACGCCCGAGGGCACGGATCCGTCGGTCGCCCGCATCATCGGCTCCGGCTCCGCGAAGACGGCCGTCGAGCTCGTCGCCGACCAGCAGACGCTGCGACGCCACCGGCTGGATGCCCGGCGCATCCTCGCCGGCGTGGACGCGCTCCTGCTGCCCACGGCCCCCGGGCACCCGTCGCGCGCCGAGGTCGCGGCGGATCCGATCGGCGTGAACTCGTGGGTGGGCACGTACACGAACTTCGTGAACCTCCTCGACCTGGCCGCGATCGCGGTGCCCGGTCCCGACGCCGACGGTCGGCCCTTCGGCGTGACCCTGGTCGGTCCCGCGTTCTCGGACGCCGCGCTCGTCGACGCCGCTGGCCGGCTGCAGCGCACGATCGGCACGGCGGGTGACGACGCGCGCATCCCGACGGGGTCGTGGGGACCCGCCGCCACGCCGATCGCCGTGTTCGGCGCACACATGGTCGGGCAGCCGCTCAACGGGCAGCTCACCGCGCTCGGCGCGCGGCTGCTCGGCGACGCGGTCACCGCGCCCGCCTACCGCCTGCACGCGCTCGACACGACGCCGCCCAAGCCGGGGCTCGTCGCCACGGACACGGGCGGCGCGAGTATCACCGGGGAGCTGTGGGCGATCCCGTCGGGCCGCGTGGCCGACTTCGTCGCGCAGCTCGCGCGCCCCATGGTGGTCGGCAAGGTGGCGCTGGCGGACGGATCCGAGGTGCTCGGCTTCCTCTGCGAGCCCCAGGCGATCGCGGGCGCCGAGGACATCACCGAGCGCGGCTCCTGGCGCACGCACCTCGGGGCCGGGAGCTGAGCGTCGTGCGCCGGGAGCGGTCCGCCGCCGCGTACCGTCGTCGCATGACGCGGATCCTCCTCACCGGCATGTCCGGCGCCGGGAAGTCGACGCTCCTCACCGAGCTCGCCCGCCGCGGGCACCGCACCCTCGACACCGACCACGACGGCTGGACCCTGCCGGACGGCCGATGGGACGAGCCGCGGATCGCCGGCCTCCTCGACCGCGAGCCGCACATCGTGGTCTCCGGCGCCGTCGAGAACCAGGGCGCGTTCCGCGACCGCTTCGAGCACGTCGTGCTGCTCAGCGCACCGCTCGACGTCCTGCTCGCCCGCGTCGCCGCGCGCACCGGGAACGACTACGGGACGGATCCCGCCGACCGCGAGGAGATCCGCCGGTACACGCGGGAGGTGGAGCCGCTGCTGCGTCGATCTGCCGACGTCGAGCTCGACGGCCGGCGCGCGACCGCGGACCTGGCCGACGAGCTGGAGCGGCTGCTGGGCTGAGCCGCGGTCAGACCCCGCCCGGCTCCGCGCCCGTCGCGGCCGGCAGCTCCGGCCGGTTCGCCCACGCCGACCAGGATCCCGGGTACAGCGCGGCGTCTATGCCCGCGATCGCGAGCGCCGCGACCTCGAGCGCCGCGCTCACGCCGGACCCGCAGTAGACCGCGACCTCGTCCGCATCGGGCACCCCGAGCACCGCATACCGCGCGCGCAGCTCCGCGCGCGACCGGAACGTGCCATCCGAGGCGAGGGCGTCCGAGGAGGGCGCGCTCCGGGCACCTGGGATGTGACCCGGACGCGGATCCCACGGCTCGACCTCCCCGCGGTACCGCTCCTCCGCGCGGGCGTCGAGCAGCACGCCGTCGAGCGCGACACGGGCGGCGCCGTCCTCGTCGACCACGGCGAGGAGGCCGGAGGCTAGCGTCACGTCGCCGGGGGTCGGCACGACCGGGCCGGTCTCGAGCGGGAGGCCCGCGGCGGTCCAGGCGGGCAGGGCGCCGTCGAGGATCCGCACGTCGGCGATGCCGGCGTCGCGCAGCAGCCACCAGGCTCGCGCCGCCGCGAGGCTGCCTCCGCCGTCGTACGCGACGACCGCGTCCCCCGCCCGGACGCCCCACCTGCGCGCAGCCTCCTGCAGCGCCGCGGGCTCGGGCAGCGGATGCCGCCCCTCCTCGGGAGCGCCGTGTCGCGACAGCTCCGTGTCGAGGTCCGCGTACACGGCGCCCGGGATGTGCCCGGCCTCGTGCAGCGGCCGGCCGGGCGGGCCGCCGAGGGACCACCGCACGTCGATCACGCGCACGTCGCCGCGGGTGCGGATGGCGTGGTCCAGCTCGGTCGGCGTGATGAGGATCTCCATCCCGCCATGCTCGCAGCGTCGAGCGGGATCAGCCCAGCGGCTTCTCGAAGCAGACCGAGTTCGTGACCGGGATGTACGGCGGGTACGTGTCGATGGGCAGCCACCCCGCGGTCGCGTACAGCCGGATGGCGTCGGGCTGCCGGTCGCCCGTCTGCAGGATGAGCCGCCGTGCGCCGCGCTCCCGGGCCACGCGCTCCAGCTCCGCCATCAGCACGCGCGCGAGGCCGGTGCCGCGGTGCGCGGGATCCACGACCACCTTCTTCAGCTCGAGCTCGTCGCCGAGGTGCCGGATGACGCCGTGCGCGGCCGCATCCCGGTCGTCGCCGTCGACGACGAGCAGCACGACGGCCTCCACGTCGGCCGGGTCGAACGCGAACGCCACGGCCGCCTTCGCGGGCCAGTCGGGGTCGTCGTCGTGCCGCCCCTCGTACCGCACGTCCATCTCGGCCTCCATGGCCGCCCGGATCCGGGCACCGCGCGCGTCGTCCCAGCCGACCACCTCGGTGCGGTACACCCGTCCGTCGCGCGCGACGTGCCGCGCCCCGGTCTGCTGCTCGGTCATGCTCCCTCTTCCTCCGGGCCGGGCCGGTGCCGGCGCGGGCATGACGACGCCCGCACCGGCATCCGGGTGGATGCGCGGCGCGGGCGGCGTCGGTGATGCGGTGCCGCGGTCTCCCGCGGCGGGTCGTGCGGTGCTACTTGGCGCCGACGGTGGCCGACGCGTTCGACTCGTACGACGTGTTGGTCGACTCGAAGAAGTTGACGAGCTGCAGCGTGTCGTTCGCCGTGGCCATCCATTTCGCCGGGTTCGAGACCTTGTACTCGGCCTCGAAGCCGAGCTCCTCCAGGCGACGGTCGGCCAGGTACTTCACGTACTGGTTGATGTAGTTCGCGTTCAGCCCGAGGATCCCGTTGGGCAGGAGGTCGCGGTTGTACTGCTCCTCCATCTCGACGGCGTCGAGGATCATCTGCTTGATCTCGGCGGCGAACTCCTCGGTCTGCAGGTCGGGGTTCTCCTCGAGCACCGTGAGGATGAGGTTGATCCCGAACTTGAGGTGCAGTGACTCGTCGCGCACGATCCAGTCCATGAGCGAGCCGAAGTTGCGCAGCAGGTTCCGCTGGCGGAACGACAGCGACACCATGAAGCCCGAGTAGAACCAGATGCCCTCGAGGATGACGTTGTACGCGACGAGGTTCCGGACGAAGTCCTTCTTGCCCTCGGTGGTGGTGATGTCGAGGGTCTGCTCGGTCATGCGCTTGATGAACTTGACCTCGAACTCCTCCTTGCGCGCCATCGACGGGATGTCGACGTGGGAGTTGTACGCGGCCTCGCGGTCGATCGGGAACGTCTCGAGGACGTACTCGAACGACATGCAGTGGTTCGCCTCCTCCCACATCTGCTTCGCGAGGTAGAGGTGGCACTCCGGCGCGTTGATGTAGGGGTAGACGCCGAACGCGAGCGCCTTGTTCACGAGGAGCTCGTTCGGGTTGAAATAGCTCATGAGGAACGTGATCGCGTGGCGCTCCTCGTCCGTCATCTTCTTGAAGTCCGCGATGTCCTCGCCGAGCTGGATCTCGTTGGGAAACCACGTGTTGGCGACGGCCTGGTCGTACAGGTCCATGGCCCACTGGTAGTTGACGGGCTTGAGGAGGAGGCCCTCCTGGATTCCCGTGCCGAGGATCTTCGACATCTGCTTCTTCTCTCCGGGTGCGTGGTGCGTGGTGGTGCGGGTGGGGCGGCCGATCGGGCCGGGTGGAGCTCTAGGAGCGGCGCCTGCCTACTGGCAGGAGTCGCACTGGAGCTCGTCCATGGGGTCCATGGGGACGACGTAGTCGCCGAACGTGTCGTCGTTCATCAGCGTGCACCTCCCACTCCGCCGAAGCCGAAGCCCTTGCGGGGCGCCGGGGCGGACTGCGGGGCCGGGGCCTCCGCGGTCGCGGTGGATGCGGGAGCCGCCGAGGCCGGCACGGCCGCGGGTGCGCCGCCGCCGAATCCGCCGAAGCCCTTGCGCTTCGTGCCGTCGGCGTCCTGCGACTTGTCGACCTTGACGGTCGACTGCTCGGCCGTGTGACGGGGCTTCATGTGCAGGTAGTACGTGGTCTTGACCCCGCGCTCCCAGCCGGCGAAGTAGATGTCCATCATGTCGCCGAGGTCGCGCGTCTCGAGGTACATGTTGCGGCTGATGGCCTGGTCGATCCACTTCTGCGCGCGGGCCGCGACCTCGAGGAACGCGTACGGCGAGAGCTGGAAGCTCGTGCGGTACGTGGCCTTGACGTGGTCCGGGATCGCGGCGATGTTCTGGATGTCGCCCTGGCTGCGCAGGATGTTCTCGCGCACGGTCTCCCAGATGCCGAGCTCCTGCAGGTCCTTCACCAGGTTCCGGTTGACCTCGAGGAACTTGCCCGAGGAGGTGGAGCGGCTGAAGATCTGCGAGAACTGCGGGTCGAGGCCGGGCGTGGTGCCGGCGACGAGGCCGATGGACGCGGTGGGCGCGATCGCCATGAGCGTCGCGTTCCTCATGCCGCCCTTGACCTTGGCGCGCAGCGCGTCCCAGTCGAGGCGCGTGGTGCGGTTGACCTTGACGGGCACGCCGCGGTCGGCCTCCATGAGCGCGATCGAGTCGAGCGGCACGAGGCCCTCCGACCAGCGCGAGCCCTCGAAGTTCGGGTACGCGCCGCGCTCCTTCGCGAGATCGGCCGACTCGTCGATGGCTGCGTAGGAGACGTGCTCCATGATCTCGTCGATCAGGTCGTAGCTCTCCTCCGACTCGTACGAGAAGCCGAGCTTCTCGACGATGTCGGTGAAGCCCATGACGCCGAGGCCCACCGCGCGGTTCTGCTGGTTGGAGAAGTCCGCCTCCTTCACGCTGGAGCGCGTGATGTCGATGAGGTTGTCGAGCTGGCGCACCGCGAGGCGCGCGCTCTGCTCGATCTTCGCGAAGTCGACCTTGCCGTCGGCGAAGTGCTGCGACAGGTTGATCGACGCCAGGTTGCAGACGGAGACGTTGTCCTCGTCCTGCGGCAGCGTGATCTCGGTGCAGAGGTTCGAGAGGTGGATCGTGCCCGTGTTGTTGTTCAGGGCGCGGTTGTTGATCGTGTCCTTCCAGGTCAGCCACGGGTGGCTGGTGGTCTGGAGCGAGATGAGGATCGACTTGAACTGCTCGCGCGCATTGATGCGCTTGAACATGCGGATGCGCCCGGCCTCGGCCTCGCCGACGTAGAACGCGTAGCGCTCCGAGAACGCCTTGCCGTACAGCTCGTTGAGGTCGGAGACCTCCAGCGGGTCGAAGAGGTACCAGTCCTCGTCGTTCTGCACGCGCTTCATGAACTCGTCGCTGATCCACACGGCCGTGTTGGCGGTGCGGGTGCGGCGGTACGGGTCGCCCGAGTTCTGGCGCAGGTCGAGGAACTCGGGGAAGTCGAGGTGCCAGTTCTCCATGTAGAAGCACAGGGCGCCGAACTTCTTGCCGCCGCGGCTGACGGCGCGGAGCACCGAGTCGATGGTGTGCATGAACGGGATCGGGCCCGTGGAGGTGGTGTTGTTCGAGCGGATGGGCGAGCCCTGCGCGCGCAGCTTGGAGACGGAGAGGCCGATGCCGCCCGTGCCCTTGGTGAGCCACATGACGTCGCGCGTGGTCTTCGCGATGTGCTCGATGTCGTCCTGCATCTCCATGACGAAGCAGTTCGCGAGCTGCGGGTAGATGGTGCCCGCGTTGACGAGGGTGGAGCCGGCCGCGAGGTACTCGAGCTTCGACATCTTCTCGTAGAAGGCGATGGCCGTCTCGGTGGGGTTCTGCTCGTTGAGCGTGAGGCCCATCGCGATGCGCATCCAGAAGTACTGGGGCACCTCGAGGGCGTCGCCGTTGCGGCCCTTGATGCCGTAGCGGTTGTTCAGTGTGACGACGCCGATGTACTTGAGCAGCTCGTCGTGCGCGGGCTCAAGGGCCTGGGCGAGGCGCTCGAGGTCGAACAGCTGCACGAGGCGGGAGTCGAGGAGCATCTCGTCGACGCCGCGCTGGATGTTGCGGGCGAAGTGCTCCGCGTGGAGGCGCTTGAGCTCCTCGGGCGACGAGTAGTCGCCGAGGACGCGCTTGTAGATGGTCTTGAGGAGCAGGCGCGCGGCGACGGTGTCGAACGCCGGGTCGTCCTTCACGTTCTGGAGTGCGACCTGGATGACGGCCTCATCCAGCTGCTGCGTGGTGATCCCGTCGAAGAGGGTGATCTCCAGCTCGGACGCGATCTGCGTGACCCAGCCGATGTTCTCGTCGAGGCCCTGCGTCGCGTCCTCGATCGCCAGGTTGATCCTGTTCGCGTCGTACGGCTCCTTCGAGCCGTCCCTCTTGACTACCGTGATCGACACTCTGCATCTGCTCCTTGGGGTGACGGGCGCTCGAAAGGAGGGCTTGCCTCCCCCGACGAAATCAGCCGATCAGGCCTGTATCTGTGGGTTCCACTGCGAAGAATGGGGGCCCCGACATATAGTGGCCTTCGGCTGAAGGCCACTATATGTCGGGGCCCCCAGACACGCCAACCACCACATGTTGTGGGCGTGTCATCCACAGATGTGCGTAAGTTCGCGGAGTTCTCCTCACCCTGTGGACTCCGCGGCCGGCTTGCGACACCGCCCATCGTCCGCCAAAGTTCCAGACGCGCCCGGGGGACACAGCGGTTGCACGGTCGCGACCGCGTCGCGTAGCTTTCCAGGACACGAAGAAGGCCCGGACCGATCCGGCTAGATCGATTCGGGCCCGTGTTCTTGAGGGACTTGCTAGTTACTTCTTCTTCGAGACAACCGTCGTGCTGGGGTGCGCCTTGGCGTACCTCAGCGTGACGTACTTGCCGGTCTTAGCGCTGCGCGCACTCGCGCCGCTAGACCCGCCCCTCTTGCCCGCCATCAGACGGCCACTCTTTCGCGGACCGTCGTGGAAGGGTGCGCGAGCGCGTACTCCTCAGTCACAAGACGCCCCGTGATCGCGTCGCGATAGATGTACCGATAGTCGCTCATGGCGACCTCCTTAGGTGTGGTGCGATCGACTGGTGCCAACCGTCTCCATCACTATATATGGGGTATTGGCGCCCCGCCCAACCCCATATGTAGTGGGCGTGTCGTCCACAGGTGTGGACAACTCCGCGGACTTGTCCACACGTTCCACAGGCTACGGAGGGCCACCGACATCGCTGTCCGCTCCCGCCCGGAGCAGCGGGAGGAGTCCTCCCGGCCGGTAGGATCTGACCCTCGTGAGCACGTACGGAAGCCTCCTCAAGACCCGCGGCATGGGCCGGATCATCGCCGCCCAGCTCGTGGCGCGCTTCCCCGGCGGCATGCTGTCGCTGGCGTTCCTGATGCACGTCGAGCGGATCCACGAGTCCTACGGCGCGGCCGGCCTCGTGCTCGCCGCGACGAGCATCGGCCAGGCCATCGCCGGCCCCCTCACCAGCCGGTGGATGGGCGTGTGGGGAATGCGCCCCGTCCTCATCCTCACGTCCATCGTCTGCACCGTGGCCGTCGTCGCGGTGGCGCTCGGCGACGCCGGCACGTCCGTCCCCGTGTTCATGGCGCTCGGCCTCGTCGCCGGCCTCGCGAACCCGCCCGTGCAGCCGGCGGTCCGCACCATCTACCCGAAGATGGTCAACTCGAAGCAGCTCACGCCCCTGTTCTCCCTCGACGCGTCGGCCCAGGAGATCATCTGGGTGCTCGGGCCGGTCATCGCCACGTTCCTCGCGATCCAGGTGGACACGAGCGCCGGGATCCTCGTCGCCGCGGCCTTCCTCGTCGGCGGCGGCGCGTGGTTTATCTCCTCCCCCGAGCTCGGCCGCGTGCGCATCCCCCGCAGCAAGCGCCGGTTCGGCGTGGTGCTCGGGCGGCCGCCCGTGCTGCTGAGCACCGTCGTCGGCTTCCTCCTCATCGCGGCGTGCGCGGCCATCGAGGCGGGCGTCGTCGCGGTCTTCGGGCACGGCGGCCCGGAGGCCGGGATCGTGCTCGCGATCTTCGCGGTCGGCTCGCTCATCGGCGGCCTCTCGCTCGGCCACATCCCCATCAGCCCGTGGGCGATGGCGCGGCGCATGGCGATCATCCTCGCCGGCACCGCCGTCGCCGCCGTGTCGATGAACGTCGTCTGGCTGTCGGTGTTCCTCTTCCTCGCGGGAGTGGGCATCGCGCCCGCCCTCGCGGTGCTGTTCGCGGTCGTCTCCTCGTCGGTGCGGTTCAGCGACACGGCGGAGGCGTACGGCTGGGTCGGCACCGGCCAGCTCATCGGCGCCGCGCTCGGATCCGCCGCCGCCGGCTTCGTCATCGACGCGCAGGGCGCGCAGGGCGCGTTCGTCGTCGCGGCGGCGCTCCTCGCGGTCGGCGCGGCCATCGCCGCCGTCTTCCACCGGCACAGCCCGGACCTGCGCGGTCGCGACGCCGGCCCCATCCCGGACACGGAGCCCGTCCCGGTCATGACCTGAGGGCCGCCATCGACGCCACGCCCGGGTCGCGCCGGATCGCGCCTCAGAGTCTCCGCCCCCGCGGAATAAGCACCCGCTGCGCTGGATAGTGTGAGGCCATGACCTCTCAGCAGACCCCTCTGACCACGCGCCGCCTGCGGGCCGGGATCGCGGGCCTCGGCCTCGTCCTCGGGCTGACGCTCGCCGGGTGCAGCTCGCCTGCGGCCGACGACGCCGTGACGCCGACCCCGTCCGCATCCGCCTCCGCCTCCGCCGAGGCCGCGAGCCCCACGCCCGAGGCGACCACCGAGGGCGACGCCGGTTCCGGCGATGCCGCGGCCCCCGGATCCCGTGATGCCATCGCCGCGAAGACCCGCGACATCGCGTGCGGCCTCAAGGACAAGTCGACGCTCGAGGAGTCGGACGTCCAGGCGTTCCGTGACCTCGGCACCGAGATCTCCGCGTCCACCGAGAGCGGCGCCGCCGCGGCCGGCCAGCAGATCACGGCCCTCGCCGACCAGCTCGCGCCGGGCGTCGGCCAGCCGATCAGCGACGAGCTGAAGACGCAGATGTCGAGCGCCTGCGACTCGCTGCAGTAGCGCATCCGCACGGACCACGGCCCCGGCCAGCGATGAGCTGACCGGGGCCGTGGCGCGTCCGGGCGGGACTACCAGCGCGGGTGGACCGCCGCGCGGAAGTACCGGTCGTAGACGTCCGCCACCTGGCGCTCGAAGACCTCGCCGAGCGCGGGGGCGTCGCCGGCGCGCGCGTTCGCCTGGGCCTGCTCCGCGTTGCGGGCTCCGGGGATCACCGTGGAGACGCCCTCGCGCTGCACGATCCACGCGAGCGCGACCTGCGCGGGCGTGAGGTCGGGCGCGGCCTCGTGCGCGGCGGCCGCGAACTCGCGGGCCGCGGCGACGCCGTCGTCGTAGTCGACGCCCGAGAAGGTCTCCCCCACGTCGAACGCGGCGCCCCCGCGGTTGAAGTTGCGGTGGTCCGTCTCGGCGAAGGTGGTGTCCGCGGTGTAGCGGCCGCTGAGCAGTCCGGACGCGAGCGGCACGCGGGCGATGATCCCGACGCCCGCCTCGACTGCGGCCGGCAGCACGCGGTCGAGGGGCTTGAGGCGGAACGCGTTGAGGATGATCTGCACGCTCGCGACGCCGGGGCGCGCGATGGCGAGGAGGGCCTCGTCGGTCGTCTCGACGCTCACGCCGTAGGACGCGATGGCGCCGTCGGCGACGAGCTCGTCGAGGGCGTCGTAGACGCGGTCGCTCGAGAACACGGGCGTGGGCGGGCAGTGGAGCTGCACGAGGTCGAGCGTCTCGACGCCGAGGTTCCGGCGCGAGCGGTCGGTCCACTCGCGGAAGCGGTCGAGGGTGAAGTTCGCGGGATCCTGCGCGTCGCGGCGGCCCATCTTGGTCGCGACCGTGACGCCGGAATCGGGGTGCGCGCGGAGCCAGGATCCGATGATCGTCTCGCTGCGTCCGTCGCCGTAGACGTCGGCCGTGTCGAAGAAGGTGATGCCCGCAACGGCCGCGGCGTCGAGCACGGCGAGCGCGTCGTCCTCCGCCACGTCACCCCAGTCCCCGCCGAGCTGCCATGTCCCGAGTCCGATGACCGAGACGTTCCGATGGGTCCTGCCGAGGCTTCTCTGCTCCATGCATCGAGCCTACGCGCGCAGGTCGCCGGCCTCGCGGTCGCCGGCGCCGGGGTCGTCCGTCGCGGCCCGGGCGGACCGGCGGCGCGTGGCGTGCACGGCGAGCGCCGCGATCACGGCCATCGGGCCGCCCGCGACGACGCCGGGCGCCAGGGTGACGAGCAGGGGCACGGCGTCGAGGAGCCAGCGCTGCCCCAGCGGGTCGCCGAAGCTCGAGTACGGCATCGAGGTCGCGATCCCGGCGGCGAGCGCGCGCAGGCCGAGGCCGGCGGCGGGGAAGGCGACGGCGAGGATCCAGAGCACGGGTGCGAGCCAGCCGGCGAGGGCGGGGCGGTCGGTCGCGGGTGCCCGCGATTCGGTCGTCTCGCGTGTCCGCTGCGGCTGCGACCGCGGCTCTCCGGTGGGCGAATCCGACCCGGGGGCGGCGGCGCCCGCCTGCGGATCCTGCGGCGGATGCGGCCCGGGACCCGCGGCCCGCTGGAACGCCGGGTCGAAGCGCGGATCCACGCCGGTCGGCTCACCGTCTCCGTCCGACCTCCGCGTCATGCCGGTCAGGCTACGCCCGGGCCGGGCCCAGGATGCTTGGCGGACGCTCGTGCGCGTCATGGGGTGCTCATAGGGTCGCCGGGTGTGATCTCCCCATGGCCCCCACCGGGCCACCCGAGACACGAAGGACCCGTCATGAACGAGACACCCCAGGAGCCGACCGGACGTCCGGACGAGGCCCCCACCGACGACACCCGCTCGACCGCCGCCGCCACGCCGACCGCCGCCGAGACCACCCCCGCGGCTCCCGCGGCTCCGGCCGCTCCGGCCGCTCCGGCCGC